>JAIENH010000805.1 GCA_019751475.1 Cyclobacteriaceae bacterium | reverse complement strand
GTCTGCGAGAAACATAAACCTAAAATTCTGGTAACATCCATCACCAGTTCTCCCTCGGTTCAGGGGATACAACCTTACTTGAACAAGCTTTGCAACGACATGCCAGATACTAAAATTTTGGCCTCAGGGCAGATTTTGAAGAAAATCGCCCTTAAAATCCCTTATAACCTCCGTCTCTTCTTTAGCGCAGCAGAGTTAAGTGACTTGCTGAAAAGGGTTTAAATTTTTGTTTAATAATTAATATTAAAAGTTAGACAAAAAGCTTGCGCAGAAGGCTGTCTGGATTAATTTTGTTCAACTATTCGAACGAATACTTAAACAAAAGAAGGTTATGACAGCCACAGAATTTAGCAACACCATCGCCAAATTAAGGCCTACACTAAGGACTTTCACCTATCGATTTACCTCAAACCGTGAAGAATCGCAGGATCTTGTACAAGACACTATACTCAAGGCCCTGACCTACCGCGATAAATTTCGTGACGATACCAACCTGAAGGGCTGGTTGTTTACCATCATGCGAAACACCTACATCAATAACTATCGCAAAGTGCAGCGGGCCAAGACCTCGCATGATGACACCAAAGAACTTTATTTTCTCAATGTAGAAGATGAGCATACATTCAATCGTCCAGAAGGAAGCCTGGAGTTTAAAGAGGTGTGGAGAAATATGAACTCTATCAAAGATGATTTGCTCATCCCTTTCAAGATGCACACCACCGGTTATAAATATCACGAGATTGCAGAGCACATTGGCATACCCATCGGCACCGTAAAGAACCGCATCTTCCACGCACGAAAAGAAATACAGAAAAAATTATCAGGCTATCGGTAACTTACCGATTGAATGAAGACAGTTGGGGTAATGGGTGCCGGCTTTTCAGGCCTGGCATCAGCAGCGTGTTTAGCCAAAAACGGCTTTGACGTTACTATTTTAGAAAAGAACAGTTCGGCCGGAGGGCGCGCCCGGAAATTCGAGCAACAAGGCTTTATGTTTGACATGGGCCCCAGTTGGTACTGGATGCCCGATGTGTTTGAAAAATTCTACAATCACTTCGGCAAGACAGCCTCAGACTTTTACGACCTAAAGCGACTAGACCCCTCCTACCGGGTATTTTATTCATCCACGGACATTATGGATGTGCCGGCCGGTGAAGAAGCGCTCTGTGCCATGTTTGAGCAGCGAGAGCCCGGCAGTGCCAGACACCTGAAGAAATTCCTGCAAGAAGGTAAATACAAATACGAAGTCGGCATCAACAAATTGGTTTATAAACCGGGACTGTCTATTGCGGAGTTATTTGATTGGCAATTATTGACAGGCCTATTCAAGCTGGATGTATTCCAATCGCTCTCGCGTCATGTGCGCAAAAAATTTCGCGACCCAGGGCTTGTTCAATTATTGGAGTTCCCTGTTTTGTTTCTGGGAGCGGCCCCTGCCAAAACACCGGCCCTGTATAGTCTCATGAACTACGCAGACATGTCGCTGGGCACGTGGTACCCCATGGGCGGCATGCATAAAATTGTAGAGGCTATGCAGCAGATAGCCGAGCAGCAGGGCGTACGCTTTCAATTCAACAGCGAAGTACAATCCTTGAATGTAGAGGGCCAAAAAATTCGATCCCTTACGGTTAATGACCAGCAACAAACCTTTGACTATGTGGTGGCCAGTGCTGATTATCATCACGTAGAGCAATCGCTGTTGCCATCCACACACAGACAATATTCTCCCGCTTACTGGGACAGCCGGGCGATGGCGCCCTCCAGTCTCATTTTCTATCTTGGCGTGAGTAAGACACTGAAAAATCTTTTGCACCACAACTTATTCTTTGATCAGGACTTTGGCCAGCATGCAAACGAAATTTATGAGTCTCCCGCATGGCCTACCAATCCATTATTCTACGTCAGCTGTCCATCAAAGACGGATGCTACCGTTGCTCCTGCCGGTCATGAAAATCTTTTTATTCTGATCCCGGTAGCACCTGGTCTTCAGGATACGGAGGAGGTGAGAGAAAAATACTTTACCATTGTGGTGGACCGTCTTGAAAAGCTTACTCATCAAAGCATCCGTGATCATATCATCTTCAAAAGAGGCTATGCTCACCGCGATTTTATCAGCGACTATCATGCCTTCAAAGGCAATGCATACGGGCTAGCGAATACCATTTTGCAAACAGCTAATCTTAAGCCATCTATCGTAAACAAAAAGGTAAAGAACCTGTTTTATACGGGTCAACGGGAAACGATTATCTCGTCATTCTTTTCAACGCCCCTTCGTCCCGGTTGCGAAA
>JAIENH010000643.1 GCA_019751475.1 Cyclobacteriaceae bacterium | reverse complement strand
TTCAGTTTGCGCCTGGGCCAGAAACGCACATAGAATGCCCACGAGGAAAAGCAATTTTTTCATAGTCAGATTTTAGGTTGGATAAATAAACTGAAAAAATACCGTGTTTGAAATCAATCTTTGATGATTTCAAATTCTACTCTCCGGTTCAATTGCTTGTGCTCATCAGTGATTTCCTGCGTAATAGGCTTCGCGCTGCCGTAGCCGATAGCAGTGATGCGATTTTGGTCAATTTTAAACTCAGTAACCAGGTATTGCTTGATAGCGTCAGCACGGGCTTGTGATAGCCGAAGATTTGCTTCTTCTTTGCCGGCCGAGTCAGTATGGCCGGAGATGCGCAGCTTCAAGGCAGGATGGTCAATCATAAAATTGGCCAGCTTGTCAAGGTCAGCATGCATGGATTCTAAGATGTTGGCTTTGCCATTTTCAAATTCAAGAGAAGCAAAGGCAATCTTGCTTTCAATGGGCTCGGCCACTTTGTTTATCTCCATTTCGCCATTCAAAAAGAAAATCTCTTCTATGCGAAAGAATTCATCGCCCTGGATGATAAGCAGGTAGTTGCGTTTGTTGATAAGACTAAAATCAAATGACCCATCTTCGCGAATGAACTTGGGCGCTACTTCCACTCCGTAGTCCAGATCAATCACGGATACAATTCCCTTCATCGGGTTTCCCTCTGTGTCTTTTAGTGTCCCTTTGAGTCGCGCATCGGCCAGCGGCTGGGCTTCCATCGGTACGATGAATGAAAACAAATCGAGGTTCTTTTTGTCAGCTTCCTCCGACCGGGCGTAATACAATTCTTTTGATTGGGAATCGATGGTAAAGTAATACTCGCTTCCTGCTCCGTTTACAAGCGGCCCCGTGTTCTTGGGTTCATCCCACACATGATTTAGCTGTTTTGATTTATAAATATCAAAATCACCAAAACTGAGCGGGTGACCGTTTGAGCTGAAGTAGAGCACGTTGTATTTGTGATGAAAGAACGGACTCACTTCACTCTGCACGGTGTTGATGATCGGCCCGACATTTTGAGCTTTTCCCCATTCACCTTTTTTATCCTTTACAGAAAAAAATATATCTGACAATCCAAAACTCCCTACACGATTAGAAGCAAAAAAAAGTGTGTCACCAAGGTGTGTTAACGAAGGGTGAGAATCCCAGCCGCCACTATTTACATTAGGCCCCAGGTTTTTGATATTTATCCACGTGCTGTCATTGACGAGATCGGCTGAGTAGAGATCGCAATTGCCGAGAGATCCTGGTGCATTGCATCGCGAGAAGATCAACTTCTTGCCATCCATGCTGAGGCAAGCTGAACCTTCATTGTAACTGGTGTTTATTTTTCTAAAAGCTTGGGCGGCACCCCAGCCGCCATCCACACGCAAGCTGTAAAATAAATCTTCATCGTACTGTCTTTCACCTGTCTCATGCTTGTTTCTTTTCGATGTGTATAGCAACAGTCCGTCCACGTTGCCAATACTAGGCCCATAGTCTTCTTTGTCGGAATTGAGATCGGGTCCCATGTTCACAAGCACCGCGTGTGGTGGGCGCAAGGTGTCTATCTCCTTGCGGTAGTCCACCAATTGATAATAATAATCGAGTGGCACGTAATACTTTTTCTTATCACGCTCCAGCGAATCATATTCACGAAACACATCTTGAATGTTCAGACCCTGGCGGTGATGTTTTAGTACCAACTTGTACAGCAGTATTGCTTCGCCCGGTGGGCCGAATTGCTTTGAGAGCCGCGCCAATTCCCAAATCATCGAAGTATTCTCATGAAAATTTTCGATGCCGAAGTTCCGCACATATTTTTTTAATGCTTCATAGTACTCTTTGCTTGCCCCCGACTTTTTCAATGTCTGTAATTGCTTTAACGCTGTAGCTTCATAGTAAAATGGCAGGCGGTTAACATTGGGAAAAGCGAACATGTCAGACTGGCTGAATGATGTGAGCGAGTCTCTCAATTGAATGGTAGAGGCTTTTTTGAATCGTTTTTTCTCTTTCTGGGCTACAGCCTCTGGCCTGAAAAAAGATAAAACAAGGGCAAGGCAGATAAAAAAATGAACTTTCACAGGTCTATGCAAAAAATGGGTCGATCACCGTATTACCGAAAGTTCAAATAAATTTGATTGATAAACAATGCTTTGGCATTGCTATTGACCATATTGGCGACCATTGAAAACAAACACGTGGCACTTCCGTTCTGTGTCATAATGGCATTTATAACATGTTTAAATCAATAGCAATCGCACCGTTGGTACAGGAAGATTCGGAGGAATTAGTAC
>JAIENH010000195.1 GCA_019751475.1 Cyclobacteriaceae bacterium | reverse complement strand
TGAAGATGGAAGAATAAAATCTTCCGTGGGTATCGGCACATTGCTTGAGGATGGTTTGGGTGACACTATCCGCGTATCTTTAACGGAAGAGCCAGAGGCTGAGGTGCCTGTGTGTATTGAACTGGCTAATCGATACAAAGACCGTTTGCCTCATGATCCTATTCCTGAAATTCGACATTATCCCATCCAGCCGTTTGAATATTCCCGCAGGGTTACACATGAAATAGGCAACATGGGAGGTCACCAAGTGCCCCGGGTAATTGCAGATTTTTCGTTGAAGCAAAAAGTTACACCGGCTTCTTTGTTCGCCCTGGGTTATCAATATTCTGTTCCGTTGGATAAGTGGAACATTACGGACATGGCGTGTGATTACATCTTTCTGGGTGACACATCCATCGATTTTGAAATTCCAGGCACCTTAGGACTCATCTTCAATCACAAAACGTGGTTACAGCAGCGACACCGTGATCGTTGCTATCCATTTATCTCTTCACGTGACTACCTTGCGGGTGTACAGACTTCTGATAAAATCAATTTTGTTTACGCCTGTCTGAAAGACGTGACGGGAGTACTGATTCAAAAAGTAAATTCTGACTCGACAGCGGTCTTTGTCATAGATACCTATAATAAGCATGGTTATGCCGAACAGCGCAGGCTTTTTGTTGAGTTACTAGAGCGAGAATGTAAAGCTCCCGTGATTGTAGGTCGTGCTTACCGTGATTTGCCCGTAGACCGTTTTCAATTGTATGCTGCAACAGATGTAGGGGGCCTTCAGATTGACGGGTTAGGGGATGGAATTTTCCTGGCGGCCGAAAATTGTGGCCCTGATAAGGTAGTAAACGAAACGGCCTTTAACATTTTGCAAGCCACTCGCACCCGCATTTCAAAAACAGAATACATTTCATGTCCTTCCTGTGGTAGAACTTTGTTCGACTTGCAGGAGACGACAGCGAAAATACGGTCGCGCACGTACCACCTCAAGGGCGTGAAGATTGGTATCATGGGTTGCATCGTAAACGGACCGGGTGAGATGGCTGATGCCGACTATGGATACGTTGGTTCGGGACCAGGGCGCATTACCTTGTATCGCGGTAAGGAAGTAGTGAAGCGGAATGTGCCGACAGCCCAGGCAGTGGATGAATTGATCGGACTGATCCGCGAAGACGGTAATTGGTTTGAATTAAAAGAACAGGTATGAGCACATCAACAGACAAAGACCAGGTGGAAAAGAAGTTCAGCTTCAGGGAGTTCATCTCCCTGGGTGAAGTGGGAGGTTATTTCTTCCGTAAAAAGGATCCCAACCGTCCATTAAATGTAAACATCCGGATGATGCACGGCATCAATAAGATTTCCATCATTGTCTTTCTGCTGGGTGTACTATTTCTCATCGCCAAGCGTTTCTTTTTGTGAACATCGAGGGGTTCCGTGAATATTGTTTAAAGAAGAAAGGAGTCACGGAGGAGTTTCCGTTTGATAATTCGACCCTTGTATTCAAGGTGATGGGGAAGATGTTTGCATTGACGGACGTAGAAGCATTTGATGGCATCAACCTCAAAGTAGTACCCGAAGAAGGCGCGGAGTTGCGCGATCGTTATCCATCTGTGCAAGAGGCCTACCACATGAATAAGAAGCACTGGATCACCGTGACGATGGATGGAGCCGTGCCCGACAAACTGGTGAAGTCCTGGATAGATAAGTCCTATGAGCTGGTTGCGGAGGGACTATCTAAAAGTCAAAAATTAACCCTTAAGTCTCTTTAATCTGTTAATCAGCAAGTTATAAGAGTTACTTTTGGACGTATTTTGGCATTACTTGGGGTTATTTCTTTAATTTTGTTGATTGCACCTTAATCCACCCATGGCCCGGGCATTTGTTGTAGTAGTTCTTCTTTTAATCACCAGCGCGTGTACAAAGCGCCTGGTTTGCCCTGCCTATCAAAGCGCTTTTATTTACGACAAGGAGAGCATGAGAAAGAAGTTTAGTTACTTCAAGGAAGACTCCACGCCCAAAATATTAACAGCCAGCAAAAGCAAATACCTGATTGCCGTGCCGGAATCTTATCGAAAGAAGTACCGCAAAATGCAGACAGTTGAGATGAAGCCCGTGTACCCGGTAATCCCCGACTCGCTCAAAGTGGACAAAGAGGCTGACCTGCTTCTCGCTGAGCGCGATGAAGTGGAGGTGGACAGTGCGGCTGCAGCCTCCAAAAAGATTGAGCCTGGCGACAGTGCTTATGCTATTACCAAAACCAAAGAAAAGTTTAATCTTGATCAGGATTTATACATG
>JAIENH010000603.1 GCA_019751475.1 Cyclobacteriaceae bacterium | reverse complement strand
CCAACACAACCGCTGCCAACCCGATTATTTATGAAATAATCTACCGAGGCACCAATGGCAACTGCCCGACACCGGATCAGATCATTCCAATTAAAGTATTCAAGAGTTCGGTGGCGAATTTCAATGAAGGAACCTTGCCAAATTTCGTTCTGCCGAGTGTGAACGTCACTTTCACCAACACATCGAGTGTGCTGGATGGGGCGGCCTTCAATTACGATTGGAGTTTTGGTCAGAATTCTTCACCGGCCAATACATCCGGTGTAGCCAATCAGGTTGTAAACTATACTCTACCTGGGCCGAAAGAAATTTCTTTGGTAGTGACCAACAAGTTGAGCCCGCTGTGCCGTACCGAGTTTAGAAAGACCATTAATATTCCGGTGCCTCCTCTGAAAGCGTCCTTCACGGCTACACCTACGGAGTCATGCTTCCCAGCTAAGATTGCCACGCAAAGTGTTATTGAAGGTGCTGACATTGTGGAGTGGAGGGTGAGAGATGCGAATGGCAGAATTGCGGCCACCTCCAGTGGAGCTGCTCCTGTGTTTAATTTGCCATCCGAAGGTACGTATACCATTACATTAAAGGCTCGCTATTCTCTCACTGGTCAAGAGGTAACGGCTACACCACAGACCGTGAAAGTGTATCCTAAACCATTTGCATCTTTTGATGCAAGGCCAGATGTTGTGTTCGTGCCTGACACTGAATTGAGCACGTTCAACTTCAGTACAGGCGCCAATCAATATGAGTGGGATTTTGGTGATGGTGGAAATTCCAAAGAGGAAGAGCCGAAGTATACCTATAAAGTTGAGGGTTCATACGACATTCGCCTGATCGCTCAGTTTGATCATGGGAACAATGTAGTGTGTGCCGATACCATTACACGCAAAGTTGTGGCGCGGCAAGGCGGTGTAACCAAGGTGCCAAATGCATTTACACCTAATCCGGCTGGGCCTAACGGAGGACAAAGTTCAAATGGAGGCGGCCAGTTTAATGATGTATTCTTGCCAATAGTGAAAGGTGCGGAGGAGTTTAACCTCCAGATATTTGATCGTTGGGGTAACTTGATTTTTGAAAGTAATAGCAATCAGATTGGATGGGATGGTTATGATAAGAATGGTAGGATTTTACCGGCTGGTGTCTATGTGTATAAGTTGACCATCCGACTCTCGGATGGCCAGCGATCGACACAAATTGGTGATGTAACGATGATCCGGTAACTTTATGGGGCTTATGAGAAAAGGCGGATTATTTTTGATGGTTATGCTACTGGGGTGCTTGGGCACGTTTGCTCAGGATCCGCAGTTTTCGCAATACTATCAGTCGCCTTTGTACCTCAATCCCGGCTTTACGGGCATCACGCCCCAGCAGCGGTTAACGTTTAACCATCGTATTCAATGGCCGAATTTGCCTCAGGCATTTTCTACGTTTGCAGCCTCGTATGATATCTGGGTCGATGAATTGAAAAGTGGATTTGGTGTGTTGGCTACGACAGACAAAATGGGATCTGCAGGCTGGCGAACAACCAACGTTAGCCTGCTTTATAGTTATAAGTTGCGGATCAATGACAAGATTGTTTTTTCGCCCGGCCTTTCATTTGGATATGGTATCAATGGACTCGACCGAACGAAATTACGCTTTGGTGATGGCCTTGAGTTTGGTGGTGTTTCTCTTGATCCGGATTTGAATCGCTTGGGCAATCAACAGTATTTTGATTTCAGTTCCGGTTTTCTCTTTTATACAAAGAGTTTGTGGCTGGGCGGTGCCTTTAGTCATATGAATCAGCCAAACCTCTCCATTATCAATACGGTGACGCGACTCCCCATGAAGACAACTATCCACGGTGGTGCACGACTTTCATTATATAATGGACTTCGAACCTCATCACGCGTTTCCTATTTGACTCCTTCATTTATTTACCAGATTCAGGGCCCGATCTCACAATTAAATCTTGGTCTTAACTATCATATTGATCCGGTATTCGTTGGTTTCTGGTATCGTGGTAAACCCTTTGAGCAAAATGTATTGGGTTCGGTACAGCAAGATGCAATCATTTTACAGATGGGCATGTACCTCGATAAGCTAACCATTGGTTACAGCTATGATTTTAGTACATCTGCATTGTCAGCTGCCTCGGGTGGTGCCCATGAGATTTCATTGATGTATGAGTTTAGCGCCAAACCTATCAGTCGAGGTGTAAAAAAGCGCAATCGCCTGATACCTTGCCCTACTGCCGGAAGGCAGGAAAGCTTCTGGAAATAGTTTCCATTCAACTTTCGTTTTCTTCTGTTT
>JAIENH010000598.1 GCA_019751475.1 Cyclobacteriaceae bacterium | reverse complement strand
TCAGTCGGATGTGGACAATCACTACTTTTTTATCCCTTTCACCACCACGCCCGAAGCAAAAGCGCAGACTTCGCCTTTTTCATTCATCACTTTTACATGACCGAATACTCGATTGCCGATCACGTGCGTTTCTTCTGCTTCGAAGCGAACCGACTCAGCCATCAGTGGTTTGGCAAAATGAATGGACAAATGATGGGTGGCGGTCATCCCTTCCGCGAAGTAAGGAAAGCCCAGTAAGCCGATGGCCAGATCAATCAACATGGAGATGATGCCACCGTTCACTGCGTCACTACCAATGCCTCCGCGATGCAGGCTAGTCACCTCGCGAATGAGTACAGCCGGTCGTTTAGGGTCAGCCATCTCAATGGAGGCGCCCACGATCTTCAACTGATATGATTGGTTAAAGAAATCTTCCAGTTCCTTCCACTTTCCTTCGATGGCCAGGTGTTGCACCTGATGTAGCAACGACAAATCCATTGCGTCAGCGGTTGAAAACAAAATAGTCGTGAATGGCCCGGGCCACTTCGGCAATGGCGCGCTCACGATCCGGAACGTCTTTCTCAGAAAATTTAACACAAACAGAAATCACCACATGGCCTGCATCTCCCGGCAAGGTCATGATGCCCGCATCGTTGGTCGTCATGCCGATGGTACCCGTTTTGTGCATCACTTCGGTGTCTTTTGGCAAAAGTCCTTTCAGGCGTGTGAGGCCCGTCTCGCACCTGCGCATAATGTCGAGTAAAAGTATTTTGCTTTCGGGCTTCAACAAGGGCTGCGTATAGAGTTTAAGAAGCAATGCCGACATGGCCTCCGGAGTGGAGGTGTCTTTTATGTCACCGTCAAATGTTTTTGAACTAACCTTCTGTTGCAGGGGTGTCAGTTTCTTTGACAAGCTGTCGAAAAGTATGGGATCCCATTTTTGAGAACCATCGAAAGAAAGTCCAAGCCAATCTGAAATTAAAATAGACGTTGGTCTGTCCACCCGCAGACCTTGAATGCCCCAACGCTTCATGCAGGCATTTACAGCCGATGGGCCACCGGCTAGTCGGAGACAAACATCTGTAGCACTGTTATCACTGATCAGCAGCATCAACTCCATAAGGCTGCGCACTGAAAGGGCAACACCCGGCTTTAGGGAGTTGGGCCAGTTAAACCGCTCGCTCAACATACCGCTGCCAGGATGAAGGTCTTCCTTTTTAATTTCAATTAACTGATCGAGTGAGTATTTACCGCTGTCAATTTTCGTCAGCAACTCAATAGCGATCGGCACTTTATACGAGCTGGCCATGGGAAATGACAGCTGTCCATTTTGCACAATCTTCTTACCGCTCTCCACATGAATAGCCGAAACGCCCAACACACCTCCAGAGAATGTTGATAGTCGCGCTATCTCTTGTTCGATGCGTTGTTTGGGGAGATCAACCGCAGGCGCTGCCTGGCTTTTGCTTTTTTGTGCTGTGGCACCGAGCACCACAATCATCGTGGCAAACAGAAACGTGTATTTCATTTGTCTCATCAGGAGTTGGGTTGGGTTAACAAATATAGCGAAGGGATTGTGGGCGATGGATAAGTATCATCGATCAACAAGAATTACAAATATTTTCATCTAAGTTACTGCGACATTTTTCCATAACTTTGAGAAGGTTCATTTGGATATGGTACAGCGTTTTTATCTTGATACTTCTGTGGTTGGTGGAGTTTTTGACACCGAGTTCGAGGAGTATTCTACCATTTTGATGGAAAAAGTAAAAATTGGACTGATCAAAGCCGTTATCTCTGATGTGACTGAGAGAGAAATAATGAAAGCAAGGAAAGAAGTCAGGGATTTTTTTACTTCACTTCCAAAGAGCAACGTTGAACTGATTGAGCTTACTCCCGAGGCAATTCAACTTGCACAAAGCTATATTAGCGAGGAAGTTGTTGGTAAAACACACATTGACGACTGTCTTCACATTGCACTCGCAACAATTAATCATGTTGACATTCTTGTGAGTTGGAACTTTAAGCACATCGTAAATATTTATAGAATCAGAGGATACAATTCGGTAAATCTAAAACTTGGTTATCCAACATTAGAAATCCGTTCACCAAAAGATATTGTACAATGAAAACGAAAGAGAAAAGATCCATTAAGAATTATGATGCCGTAAAAGAAATGCGCAAAATTCGTGACAAGATATCGCTTGAAATTGCTGATATGAATGCGGAAGAGATTATCGCATACTTCAAGCGGCCTCGTTTACAGAGAGTTAAGTGATTGTTACTTAGAGTAGAAACAAT
>JAIENH010000552.1 GCA_019751475.1 Cyclobacteriaceae bacterium | reverse complement strand
CTCCGCGCCGCGTTTAGATTTGAGGCTTTGCCAGTTATATTCAGCGGGAATGCCAACATTACGGTTATACGGTGGCTGGCTATACTCATCTGCCATTTTTAAAAAGATGAGATAAGTGAGTTGCTCCAAGTAGTCGCCATAACCTACGCCATCATCGCGTAGTGTGGTACAGAAACTCCAGACTTTGGAGACGATAGAAGCGGTTGTATTCATAAAACTAACTCCATTTCTGAATCTTCTTCATCTTTGTCGTTGTCATTTTGGGAATCATTATCTTTATCAATAGCTTTACCCATTGCTTGTTCAACAATTTCTAACAAGCTCTGTTTTCTTAGTTCGTAAAATTGTTCGAAATTGTCAGTTCTAAGTGAGGCAGGATCAATCAGATGACTTTCAAGAATCGCATTCATTCCGCCGTCATCAAGACCAACCTGCTTATGTGACTGAATGGATGTAAGGTAACTTGATGGGGCTTTGCCACCAATCATTCGATTAGCTTTATAAGAAATAGGTGTCTTGTTAATAATTGCATTGAATACTGAAGGTTTGATGCGCTTCTCCTCACACCAGGCTTTTGGGAATATATGGTGAATATCGATTGCAACTTCTTCATGATCAAGTTCTTGAATCGTTGCTTTCCAGAAGAAGTCATGGGAACCTGAGCGTAATACTAATGTGTTCAATCCTTTATAAGCAGCACTCAGTCTTGAGCGTAATGTATGCAAACGGCTAGGCTGGAATGCGGCCTCGTAGATCGTGCGAGGTTCATTACCACCGCCATCAATCCAAATTAGCAATTCTTCGAGATCATTGGCCATTCTGGTTTCCACAGCTCCCCCATATAATTCACCAAGCACGCCGCACCAATACCACTTGCTTAACTTTTCATATATTTTAGGTTCTAGCCATCGTTCTTTTAGTTGAGAAAGCACAGTAGCTAGCGGTACTAGTTGAGTGCGGTAAGGCAAATCTCTAGCAACAAAAAAACACTCTTTTCGCAAAAATTTTGCTGCTAATAAAAACCCTTTTTCCACCTCTGGCGCCCAATGTTGGTAGTCTGTCAGTTCAAGTGAGAGCACTGCAACCCGCTTAGCACTTACTGCAGAAACTGCTTTACCCGTTTTCCCGTATGCAATGTCTGTTCGACGTTTTTCTAGGGTATGTAACAAACTAACGGCTTGTAGAAAATCTGACGGCTCAACACTTTCAAGAATTGATTCGCTTTTAATGCGTTGGGCTCGTCCATTTACTTGACGTAGAGAACTACCATACCAATCATCTCGCAGATTAAAACTCTCTGCGGCAAAACTGGCTGTTACAAGTTCAAATACCGATAGAGGTACCCCTCCAGTATTTACTTTCTCAAATACTAAGCACACAGCTTCTTTAGTAGTAGATTTGCCAAGTTTAATCACTGGTAATTGATAGCTTCGAAAGGAATTTAGCACCTTCTTTCTAAATTGCATGTAGGTCTGGAATTTTTCAGGGGCAAATTCTTGTAAACTTTCTTCCCAAACATCAGAGTTAAGTATTTGATTGCAAGGAAAGTAGAAGGCTTCGCACTCCTTTTTAACTGAAGACAGATCAAGCACAATATCTCGTCCAAAATTAGTCTTAATAGTGCGGTCTTCTTCTACGGAAATAAACGCTTCATCTAAACGATCATCCTCAAGCGCAGCATTTATATCTAGGTAATAAAAGCGATTGATAGGCTTACCTTTTTCGTTAAAGGTTTTAACTGGTGTATTCAACGCAAGCACTTGAGTAAGTGATGTCAAACGTTGTTGACCATCTAAAATTAAAATCTCAGGTTCTGGTATAGGTCCATTAAAAGTGAGATTTTCAATTGGGCGTACCTGGAACCTTACATCACCACCAGTTTCCAGCAACATGACTGCACCTACAGGAAATGATCGAGCTACACTGATAAGCAATGACCGAACATGATCATCATCCCACACCCATCCACGCTGAAAATCAGGTAATTGTATTTTCCCATCCGTTATCTGTTTTATAATTTCCGGAAGTGGGGTTTTGGTGCTGTCAAAAGTACTCATTTATTAGCTTTCTTATTCTTTGGTAACTGTGAATTTGCTTCTTTGATGCGTGCCAATAATTCAGAGGCAGGCTCGTCATTAGGGTCTTGTGGCACCAGTTGGCCAGAAAAGGCTTTTTTCAGAATGGATTGACGCAGTGCTTCGGATTGTCGTAATGCGGTCGTGATTGTTTCATTCAAGTAATCAACCTCAGACAACTTTTCTTCGAGTAGCTCTACAA
>JAIENH010000144.1 GCA_019751475.1 Cyclobacteriaceae bacterium | reverse complement strand
GATTGTCTTTGCCCCACACCATGAGCCCTTGGGTGCCATTACCCATCAATATGCCAGTGTGTGTACGATTCATTGGAAAATTCCACGTCATTACAGCATCGCGCTGAGCGTATGTCAATCCTGAACATAAAAGCAGGAAACAGAGAGGAAGGCGCGCAATCATAACTGAAGGTTTGAGTGACCTCAGAAATATACTTGATTTATGGATATGATGGATCAATGATTCTTGAAGATTGCTTGACTAATAACCATCAGCAAGAGGATAATCAGCGCCAGCCACCCGAACAAATCTCCAATGATTGGATAGAGCGTCCATACTTTTTTATTCGGCACATGAGCAACGTTTACCCATTCTGTGTTTTCGAAGTGGTCCATTTGAGATATTACCTTTCCTCTAGGGTCAGTCATGAGTGAAAGACCATTACGTGTTTGTCTCACCAAAGAAACTCCATTTTCTATACTACGAAAGGCCGCTACGATGGCGTGAATAGGATCAATTTCCCTCCAATCGGAAGCGGGATTGAACAATATGTCTGCGTCTAGGTTTGCCACTTGCTTTACTACCGAAGGAAAATCGGCATCCCAGCAGATAACGGATGACAGTCTTCCAAATTCCGTATCAATAGCCTTCAATTTTCTATCACCTTCTACCGAACCTTCGAGAAAATTTCCTCCGTATTTGAAATGAGTCATAACAATCTCGCCTTGGGTATTGAAGAACCAGATTTTGTTTTCAGGCTTTCTATCTCCAGTAGATGCCAGATACGGGTTAGCAACTAAATAGATACCCAACTCCCTTGCTAATGTCTCTAATACACTTTTTACGCTGTCCCCTTGACTCAATAGTACCGTGGGCGATACTTCCGACCATAAAATAATCTTCGCCCCGGCCTGTGCCTCAAGCCGTGTCTTTGAAATCAAATTAGTTAGCTGAAC
Source organism: Cyclobacteriaceae bacterium (assembly GCA_019751475.1). Taxonomy (GTDB): domain Bacteria; phylum Bacteroidota; class Bacteroidia; order Cytophagales; family Cyclobacteriaceae; genus ELB16-189. The sequence continues at coordinate 1,336 of JAIENH010000144.1, read as the reverse complement.
AGCGGTAGCTCTTTTAAAAGAGACCGTATCTTTTTTAGCCAAATACTTCCAAAATTCCTTTCCATCTTTTTCCTTATCGGACGTATGAATACCTGCCACGCGAACAGAACTGTTTTGTAAAGGCAATACCAAGCGAATGCTACCATAAGATAACATTGCAACGAGTATTGCCGCATAAATAATTACTCCCTTCTTCACATGTGCCCAGTTTTCCTGGCGATCAAAAGTCCAGTGTACCACCGATCCAAACCAGGTGATCATAAAGGTCAAACCCCACATCCCCGTCAGGGAGGCAAGCTGTGCGAAAGGAAGAAACGTGAACTGCGAATAACCGAGAATACCTGTATTGCCAAATGGGTTGAAAAGATTGTTTAGAAAATCAACCGAGGTGTAGAGCAAGGGAAAGAAAAGCGTGGACAGAAAGCTCCGGTTTTTATTGTAGATGAAGCGGTCGGCAAAGAATATCAAACCGAAAATAATTCCGGCAAAGTAAGGGATGTAGAAAAGCACGTTAGCCGTGTTGCGACTAGTGAAATTCCAAAAGGAAAGTTGTAAGCAAATGCCAATGAGCATCGGTAAAGTGATGTACGTGTACTTGTTACTCAGATTACGCGACACAAAAAGGAAGAACACTGGGTAGAGCCATGCGGCTAGTGGAAAACTCCAACGGCCGTTGCTGAAGAATAGAAAAATGAGACCGAGTAGAATGAAGATTGCGTTTTTTGTTTTCACAACGATTGATTTTAGAGGTTTATAAATTTTATTGTCTGGTCCATGTGGTTGATTTGCCAAAGAGTGATATGCCGATGTATCCCCTGATATCTAGCTTGCCCTCTTTGAGTTTTAGCACGCAAGAGTATGTCTTGCCGCTTTCGGGGTCGTAGATTTCCCCGCCCACCCAATGACTGCCATTGAAGGTGAAATCTGTTAGGATAACCAGGCCAATGAGTGGCGTTGAACGCTTGGTGGGGTCAGGATTCTTGTTGTCTTTCAGGTTGGATTCTTTTAGCCAAGAGAGCTTGCCAAAGAATTTTTCGTGTTGTTTATAAACCTGGATTTTTGCATCAGCTTTTTCTGAAACCCAGGTACCGAGAATGTCGTCAGCCTTTTGTGCATGTACCCATGAGGCCGAGAGCATGAGTAGGGTTGTTGTGATCTTTTTCATTGCGTTTTTTCTTGCAAAGGAGCAGCAACGCAATAGTCCGCACGACCGACAGGCGTGGAGTGAAGGCTTTAGGACAACAAAAAGGAGTATGAAAGGCTTTAGTTAATGCAGCCGGACGCGGATTAGACCTGATTTTTGAACTCGCTGGGCGTTTTGCCTGTCATTTTCTTA
>JAIENH010000553.1 GCA_019751475.1 Cyclobacteriaceae bacterium | reverse complement strand
GCTTCAGTCGGCTTTAGCCGATACTAAACCCTTCGGCTTTTAGCCGAAGGTAGTTCAGTTTTGTTATTCGGAGCACAGATGCTCATTCATTCCAACGGAAGATTTTTTTATTTACCTGATCAAGGTATAACTTGCTTCGCCTTTTGGCGAATTCACATATGACAAAAGCAATTTTGCCGCTGGTGCCGCGGACGGACATAGTGTTGATGGGAGCGGGAATCATGAGTGCCACCCTGGGCATGATGTTGAAGGAACTAAATCCGGATCTTACCATCCAGATATTTGAGCGACTTGACACGGCTGGCACCGAAAGTTCTGATGCGTGGAACAATGCCGGCACGGGTCATGCAGCCTTCAGCGAATTGAATTATACACCACAGAAAGAAGATGGTCAGATAGACATCACCAAGGCGCTGAAGATTTCAGAGTCATTTGAAGTGTCGCGCGAATTTTGGGCTTACCTCGTAGAAAAAAATTACATCTCCCGGCCGGAAGATTTTATTTCTACAGTGCCGCACATGAGCATGGTCTGGGGCGATACCAATGTTGACTTTTTGCGCAAGCGGTATTCGCTGCTAAAAGCCAATCCGATTTTTTCTGACATGCAATACACGGAAGACCGCGCGCAGATAGAGCGTTGGGCTCCGATTGTGATGCAGGGACGAGAGCAGCAACGGCCGGTGGCCGCTACGCGTATGGAAGCAGGAACAGATGTGAACTTTGGTGCCCTCACGCGTGCGCTCATCAAGAAGCTGGATGAAATGCCGGGCGTGACGGTACACTACAATGTAGAAGCTCTTGATCTGGATCCCGATGGTCATGGCGGTTGGGATGTGTTCGTGCGAAACTTGCTGAATGAACAAAAAGAAAAAGTAAACGCGCGCTTCGTATTTATCGGTGCGGGTGGCGCCACATTACACCTGCTCAAGCGAGCTGAGATCAAAGAGCGAAAAGGATACGGTGGTTTTCCGGTGAGCGGCTTGTGGCTGCGATGCTTAAATGAAAAACTGATTCAGCAACACCAGGCGAAAGTATATGGCAAGGCTACGGTGGGCGCTCCTCCTATGTCGGTGCCGCATGTAGACACACGACTCATCAATGGAAAGAAAGAATTGCTCTTTGGGCCATTTGCTGGATTTTCTACTAAATTTTTGAAGAACGGATCACTTATGGATTTGCCCAAGTCCATCGGGTTTGACAATGCCTTTCCTATGATTTTTGCCGGCATTAAAAACATGCCGCTCACGCGCTACCTCATTGAGCAATTGCGCCTCACCCCCGAAGACCGTCTTGCCGCGTTGCAAGAATATGTGCCACTCGCCCGACTGGAAGATTGGGAATTATTGGAAGCCGGGCAGCGTGTGCAAGTAATTAAGAAAGATAAAAAAGAAGGCGGAGTGCTGGAGTTTGGGACGGAGATTGTAGTATCAGAAGATGGTACCGTAGCTGCGTTGCTCGGTGCATCACCGGGTGCGTCCACGGCTGCAGCTGTCATGCTGGGTATTCTGCCGCGTTGCTTTAAAAAGGAAAGTCAGTCGGAATACTGGCAAAAGAAATTGAAGGAAATAGCTCCGTCTTTTGGGCAGCCACTAGCCAAAAACGAATCACTCGTTCGCGAAAGCCGCCAGCGCACCAGCCGTATATTGAAACTGGCTTAGTGCCTTCACGTGACCCTCGCAAGCCTACAACCAATTATTCAAGTTGGAAGTATTCAGTACAGGTATTAGCTAGTTTAAAACTAAAAAAGGTTTCCCCTAACCGGAGAAACCCAAACAAACTAAAACCAACCCTGCAAAATTTTATCTCCCAACAGTTTGAGTGCTGACCACTCCATTGATGGTAACAGTAACTATTTTGTTGCTGCAACTGCCATCGCCAAAGTCGATAACAACGGTATCGGTTTTGTACACCGTAGCAACTACTCCACTGGCGGGCGAACGCTTATCGCGTCCACAAGCCACATTCTCTATAATGGGCGTGGTAATGGTGTTTGAAAACAAGACCCTTCCGTCCGATAATTTTACGGAAGAACTTCCTTCGGTGGTGATGGTGCCACTCGTGGGTTTGTTGTTTGCATCAACCGTGATATTGAACGTGCGCTTTTTCACACTTGTCCACGTTGCCACACTTCCATCCGCTAAGGTGATTTTGCCGCCTACAACATTCGTGGTCGATTGGCCAACACCTGTATTGCTGTCAAGATAACTGGTACGCGTCTTTGTGCCTTTAATCTGAATGCTGTTGACTTTGTAGTTTTCATACGTCACTAC
>JAIENH010000235.1 GCA_019751475.1 Cyclobacteriaceae bacterium | reverse complement strand
CCTTCACAAGAGGATCACGACCACGGTAGCCAAGGCAAAGGAATTGCGTAAGTATGTAGAACCCTTGATCACCAAGGCCAAGACAGATTCCATGCACTCACGCAGGGTGGTCTTCTCCTATTTGCAGAACAAAGATTCTATGAAGGCCCTCTTTGGTGAGGTGGCAACCCGCACGGCCGAGCGGCCTGGTGGCTACACCCGGATCATCAAGCTAGGCGATGTGCGCCTGGGCGATAGCGCAGAGATGTGCATGATGGAGTTGGTAGACTTCAACGATGTGTACAAGAAGGACACTGGCGTGAAGAAGGCCAAGACCAGAAGAAGCCGCAAAGGTGGTAAGACAGAGGCTGCAGCTGAAGGCGCAGAGGCGCCTGCGGCAGAAGCAAGTGAAGAGAAGAAGCCGAAAGCCAAGAAGTCGACTAAAAAAGACAAGGAGTAATTGACGATTTCAAACGATAGCAAAAAGGGACGATGCCTGGCATCTGTCCCTTTTTTTATTTTGTTAGCGCAAGCAAAGAGGGAAATGTATTTTTGTCCGACCAACCACTATCCATTGTGACCAAAAAAGCTTACCTCCTGTTGCAGGACGGCCTTCTTATCGAAGGCACTGCCATCGGGAAAACCGGCACCACCGGGGGTGAAATTTGTTTTAATACCGGGATGACCGGCTACCAGGAGATCTACACCGACCCTTCGTACTACGGCCAGATCATTGTTAACACCACAGCCCACATCGGCAACTACGGCACGATGAATATTGAGCAGGAGTCTGAGCGGCCGCAAATCAGCGGTTTGGTGGTGAATGAATTTTCGGATGAGTTTAGCCGCAAGGCCTCCCGCGAAAGCCTGCAGCAATACCTGGAGAAACACAACATCGTAGGTATCTCGGATGTAGATACCCGTATGTTGGTGCGTCACATCCGAAGCAAAGGTGCGCAGAACGCTATCATTTCATCTTCTCTGAAGCCGGAGCAACTCAAGGTGGAGCTGGCCAAAGTACCCGACATGAACGGTCTTGAGCTATCATCCGTGGTCAGTACGAGGACAGCCTACACCGAAGGAAATCCAAACGCCTCAGTGAAAATTGCCGCGCTTGATGTTGGCATTAAGAAAAATATTCTGCGCAACCTTGTGGCCCGTGATTGCTTTGTGAAAGTATTTCCAGCGAAGACCACCTTTGCGCAGATGGAAGAGTGGGCTCCACATGGTTATTTTATTTCTAACGGACCTGGTGATCCTTCTGTAATGGACTATGCCATCAAGACGGTGAGAGATATTTTAGATGCCGGTAAACCGGTGTTTGGCATTTGTCTGGGCAACCAGTTGCTGGCGCTCGCCTGTGGAATTTCTACTTACAAAATGCACCACGGCCACCGTGGATTAAATCACCCGGTAAAAAATCTGATTTCTGGCTTGGGTGAGATGACCTCCCAAAATCACGGATTTGCCGTAAGCGAAAAAGACATTGAGAAAAATCCGGATGTGGAAGTGACGCACCTGCACCTGAATGATCAAACCATTATGGGCATCCGGTTGAAAAGCAAAAAAGCATTTTCGGTGCAATACCATCCTGAAGCATCACCCGGGCCGCATGATTCAAATTATCTGTTTGATGAGTTTGTTAATATGGTCAAGTCCTGATTTTGGATTTGTGATTTAAGATTTTTGATTTGATGGGGCAATGGATAAGCACGATTTACAGAAACGGACGAGAGAATTTGCCAAACGTGTTTTTAAGCTTACCGAAAGATTACCCATTAGTCAAGCATCCAAAGTGATAACGTATCAATTGTTAAAGTCAGCTTCTTCAGTCGCAGCCAACTATCGAGCAGTAAACCGGGCTAAGTCAAAGGACGATTTTAGTAATAAACTAAAAATTGTTTTGGAAGAAGCCGATGAAAGCAATTTTTGGCTCACTTTTATTCAAGACATTGATTTGTTAAACTCATCGGATCCCGAACTCAAATTCCTTGTCAAAGAATCGGACGAGTTCATTGCTATCTTTGTGGCCTCCACAAAAACAATTTCAAAAGCTAAGTCTAAATAGAACCCATAAATCAAAAATCATAATTCCTAAATCCTAAATCCTAAATCTTAATCAACATGAGTTATATCGAAAGCATTACGGCCCGGCAAATTCTGGACAGCCGTGGTAATCCTACCATTGAAGTAGATGTAATCACAGAGATGGGCGCCAGCGGCCGTGCTGCGGTGTGCGGGCTGCGCCCTTGCCGGAGTTGGCCTTGCCCGCCCGCAACCTCGCCCCGGC
>JAIENH010000400.1 GCA_019751475.1 Cyclobacteriaceae bacterium | reverse complement strand
CGTTCAGCACCAGCAGCAGCGAAGCTGCCTTCCCCAAAACAATGGAAGAACTTCAGCGCTTCGGCTGCAAAGACAAGATCGTGAGTTTTGTGTTGCCGCTTGGATATTCGTTTAACCTTGACGGCAGCATGATGTACATGACGTTTGCATCGCTCTTCATCGCACAGTCGTATGGCATTCACTTGCCGTTGGCTACGCAGATCAGCATGTTGCTGGTGCTCATGCTCACCAGCAAAGGCATTGCCGGAGTACCGCGCGCTTCGCTGGTGGTGATTGCCGGCACATTGGCCACCTTCAACATACCGGAGGCAGGGCTTGCCCTGTTGCTTGGCATCGACCCGCTGCTCGACATGGGCCGCAGCGCAACCAACGTAGTGGGCAACAGCATCGCCACCGCAGTGGTGAGCAAGTGGGAGGGCGAGCTGGGAGAGGCCAAAAACCCGGTATAACTAATTGATTATCAAAATACTTTGCAGATAAGGAATTGGATTCCTAATTTGCAAATAATGATTCCCAGGGATTCCTCAGATTCACTAAAAAGGATTGTATCATCCTTTAAGGCAATCGCGATCACAGGGCCCAGGCAAAGCGGTAAGACCACCTTGACAAAGTCGTTTTTCCCAGAAAAGCCGTATGTAACCCTCGAAAATCCGAAAGATAGAAACCTTGCTCTGGCTGATCCGGTAAATTTTCTTTCCGCATTCCAGCGAGGAGCAATACTAGACGAAGTTCAAAAGGCGCCCGAATTATTTTCTTACCTGCAAGGCATTTTAGATGCGAGCGATGAAAAAGGAAAATTCATTCTTACGGGTTCTAACAATTTCCTATTGCTTGAATCTATTTCACAATCGCTGGCAGGGAGGGTTGGATATCTCGACTTGCTCCCTTTCTCCATCCACGAAAGTGAAATCTGCCCAACCCCACCTACTACATTAGAAGAACATATCTTTTTAGGTGGTTACCCATCATTAGTCCACGATAGAACTATTCCAGAAGATTGGTTTGCCGGCTATGTGCGTACCTATGTGGAGCGAGACGTAAGGCTGGTGAAAAACATCTCTGATCTAAATACCTTTCAGCGATTTCTCTATCTGTGTGCGGGACGGATAGGTCAACAAATCAATTTGACAAATTTAGCCAATGATACCGGAGTGGATTATAAAACCATACAATCATGGTTAAGTGTTTTGCAGGCAAGCTATATCGTGTACACACTGCCACCTTATTACAAAAACTTTAATAAGCGATTGACCAAGACATCTAAGCTGTACTTTTATGATACAGGATTAGCTTGCTACCTGCTGGGAATTAAAAATGCTAGTGAATTAACCAACCATGGCTATCGCGGGCCATTGTTTGAAAATTTCATCATCACAGAGTTGTTGAAGAATAGATACAATAAAGGTCAACGCAGCAATCTTTTTTATTGGCGCGATAGCAGTGGCAACGAAATAGATGTTTTGATTGATAGCGGAAGCACTCAAATTCCGGTAGAGATAAAATCTGCGGCCACACTCAACATGGACTTTTTTAAAGGGTTGAATTATTGGAAAAAGCTGACGGGCCAGGCTGGAGGAAATCTGATCTATGCTGGAGAATCAGGGAAACAGTACAAGAATTTTTCTGTTTTCAATTGGAAGGATATTGTGCGGCTTTAATCCACATTCCCTGATCTTAATTTTCCATACCTTTGTTGACGACTAATTCAAAAAGCCATGCTACAAGCCGCCCCCAAAGCCATCAGTATCTACCTGGAGTCCAATCCAAACCCCAATTCCTTAAAATTTGTGGTGAATGAAATGCTGGTGCCCGAGGGCATGACCTTTGATTTCCCCACCATCGAAAGCGCCAAAAACGCCCCCCTCGCCCAGGAGCTTTTCATGTACCCGTTTGTCGAGCGCGTGTTTTACATGAGCAACTTCGTGACCGTCACTAAAAAAGAAGACGTAGAGTGGATTGAAGTGCAGGCCACCGTGCGCGATCATATTCAGCAGTTCCTGGAGTCGGGCAAGCTCATACTCGACATGAAGGCCCCCGAAGCGGCCCCCGCCACCGAAGAGACAGAGACCATCAAAAAAATCAAGACCATCCTGGACGAATACATTCGCCCCGCGGTGGAGCAAGACGGTGGCGCCATCACGTTTCACTCCTACATCGACAAAAAAGTAACCGTTACCCTGCAGGGCTCTTGCAGCGGCTGCCCCTCCTCTACCGTCACGCTCAAGGCCGGCATCGAAAACCTCTTCACCCGCATGATGCCTGACGAA
>JAIENH010000237.1 GCA_019751475.1 Cyclobacteriaceae bacterium | reverse complement strand
CAGGGAGATGAAATAGGCATGACGAATACCCGCCTTTCTTCTGTAGACGAATCGCGGGACATAGAGACGATCAATGGCTGGCGTGAGGCCCGCAAGCAAGGCGTGTCCGAGCAAAAGTTTTTGCAAGCTGCTAACTATGCCGGTCGTGACAATGCCCGCACTCCAATGCAGTGGGACAATTCCGCGCAAGCGGGATTTACCCAAGGTATTCCTTGGATGCCGGTAAATGTCAATAAAGAAAACGTTTCAGTTGATAAGCAGGATCGAGATCCATACTCCGTCCTCAACTACTTTCGCTCCATGACCGCACTCCGGAAAAAGTACCCTGGGCTGGTTTATGGTAGATATGTGCCGGTGCAAACCAGTGAGGAGAAGTTGTTTATCTACGAGCGTCATTTTGAGCAAGAAAAATGGCTCATTGTGCTTAATTTCTCCAACCATCGTGTTAACTTTCCCCACGGCCTTTCCGGGCGAACCACGAGCAAGATCATCGGAAACTATGGACTTGATGACGAAGAGATGCTCCGATCCTGGGAGGCTTCAATTTATATACTATGAGTAAAGCGACTAACCTGTGGGGTATCGACCTGGGAGGGACAAAAGCGGAAGGAGTGGTGTTGGGCCCCGATGGATTGAAGGAAATACTTTTTCGCGATCGCGTACCCACGGGGGCCGAAAATGGATACCAGCATATTCTCAACCAAATCAAGACCCTGGTGGATATGATGGAAAAGAAAATGGGCTATCGTCCTGATCAGCTTGGTATTGGTACTCCAGGTACGTTAGACCCGCGCCTCGGAACAATGAAAGGCTGCAACTCCGAGTGTATGAATTTTCAGCCGATGAAAGCCGATTTGGAAAAGTTGCTGAAGATGGAGATTGCCATCGCCAATGATGCTAATTGCTTTGCTCTTGCTGAGGCACAGATGGGAGTTGTGAAAGAGAGATTTCCAAAAGCCCAGGTTGTGTTTGGCGTGATCATGGGTACGGGTGTGGGCGGAGGATTGGTGGTGAATGGAAAAGTGATCAACGGCCTTCAAGGTATAGGAGGAGAGTGGGGTCACAATTTTTTGGATGAATCGGGTGGCCCGTGCTACTGTGGCAAGAGCGGCTGTGTTGAGAAAGTGCTTTCCGGACCTTCGCTGGAGAAATACTATAAATCAGTTACCGGTCAGTCAAAGCGCCTGAAAGAAATTTACGATTTGTATAAAGATGGCAGTGATGCTGCGGCTACCGCCACCATGAGCAGGCTTACTCATTTCTTTGGTGTGGGCATCAGCACGATTGTAAACATGATAGATCCGGATGTGATTGTGATTGGCGGAGGTGTTGGCAACATTGATGAATTGTACACGGAAGGAGTGGAGTCTGTGCGAAAACATGCATTCAACAACGGAGTACTGGATACACCAATCGTGAAGCCAACCTTGGGCGACAGTGCTGGCGTATTTGGTGCAGCGTATTTAACATCAAAATAGATAGCAACATGAAGCGAATTGCAATACTCGGCCCCATACCACGCGATCATATTGTGACTCATAAAGGTGAGCTCATTCAGAAGTGGGGATGCGTCACACACCCGGTCATTGCCTTGTCGGTGATGGCAGGCAGTAAGATTGAAGTGGTGCCGGTGTCGCATGTGCGCAATGTTGACCGCGACAATGTGAAAGAAGTATTTAAGGGATACAAGGGTATCAACCTCAAGCACATCACCACTAAAAATGACCAGGGTGATATCATCAGCCTTCGCTTTGTAGATGTCAATAACCGGCTTGAGCGTCAGACGGGATTTATGGATCCGATCATGGCCGAAGATGTCAACAGGCTCACCGACTGCAAGGCATTTGTGTTTATCCCAATCAGCGATTACGAAATATCGCTTGAGTCGTTGATGTTTTTGAAGAAGAAGAGCAAAGGCATAATCATTTTTGATGCGCATGGCCCTACTACAGCCTGTCTGATCAATGGCGAGCGCCAGCGCAAATTCTGGATTGATCGCGATGCGTGGCTTCCCTACATCGATGTATTGAAGATGAATCTCGAAGAAGCCCAGGCATCATGGTTTAAGAAGGAATACGAAACATCTGACTTTAGCAGTAGCGAGGAACCCGACAGAAAAGAACTGCGTGCCTTTGCGGAGCATTGCCTCTCCAAAGGAGTAAAATGTGTGTACATCACAGTAGATGCACGAGGCTGCCTGGTGTACTTTAAGGAGCGCAACAAAGTACGAGAGGAGATGGTGCCTGCCATTAAA
>JAIENH010000186.1 GCA_019751475.1 Cyclobacteriaceae bacterium | reverse complement strand
TTTGAAAGATTCTCCACGCTCAGTGCTTCTGGCTTCCAGGTGTTCAGCAAACTATCGGCAGCTTGCAGGCTTTCAAAAATTTCCTTCTTAGGCTGGGCACGCCCCTGAACAACAATGCGTGTTGCGATGCCCATGGCAACATGAAGTTTTTCGGCCGGGTCTTCGATAAAATCAATTACTTCTTTTACAGTTGTCTGATCCAGGCGCAATTCCTCTACCACTAAGGTGATTCGATCACCATACGTTGCTTTGGGGTTGGCAGCCAGGCGCAATGTTTCGTTATGAATAGATTTTAGCACGTAGTCATTTTGCGTTCTGTAGTAGTCGCGCACGGCAAAAGAACTCAGCACTAATGCTGCCACCACTGCGAGCGCGGCTGCAATCCTTCCGGGGCCGTAACGCATTACGGTTCGGGTAATAGCATGTTTGCGCGCACTACGTTGCAAAAATTCCTGCGAGTTGTCCAGCACTTGTTTCGCTCTTGTCAGCTTGCTGTTTTGATCGATGTCTTCGGGCAGGTAGCGGGCAATCCAGTAAACGTTGGGTTTTACTTTGTCGGCCCAGTTTTCAAAATAGGTGAGCGGCCCAATGGAGAGCAAGAAACCGTTTGCTTTCTTACTTTCAACCCATCGGGTAAGCTGTTGTTCGTAGTCGAGTGAAATCGTGTAGTTTTCAAATTCTTCCTTCGCCCATTGTTCTAAGTACGCCCAATTGCGGATGAGGCTCTCATGGGTAATATCCAAAATGGTGTCTTCCTTCAACGTTTGGCTTTCTGTGTTGTCCAGAATAAACGGTCGGATGAAGGTGTTGCCCGGTTCGCGGAAGATATTGAGTACTGCGCCTACTTCTTGCACACCAAACTCAGGCCGCGCCAGAATGTTGGTAATCTCCCGCAAGGTCATCCGGTTGCGCACGGCTCGGCTCTGGTCAATCTTCGTTAAGCATATGAATGCTGTCTTGATGATGGCTTTTGCGTCTTGCTGCGATATTGTTTTCCCGGTTTTTAACTGGTAATAATCAGCCGCTTGCTCGTACAATTTATTGGTGTGTGTGTCCAATACATTTTGCAAATCCGGTTCATGGTAGCAGGATTTGATTTCAGACGGCAGAGTTGAAAACCATTGATTGAATCGATCTGCGTGTCCTTCCGGCAACTCGTTCGCGGGCATACCGCCTACCATCGCATAATGGACCAAATCCATTTCCTCTTTACCGTTATCGGCTGCGTGCCAAACTTGATTTAACGCATGTTGTATGATGGGAAGTTGGTCTACACCTTCGGTGAGGTCGTGAATGAGTCGCTCCGTTAATCTTCGCGTGATTTTGTTTCCGCTCAGAACGGCTGGTTCTTCAATGACCTGCTGCAATTGCGAACGATTAAGTCGCGGAACAAAAAATTGTGAAAAACCGATGTACTCGGGCAAACCCCTGAATGCCGCACACTGACCGATAAAATCAGAACGCATAGTGAAGATCACATAAATCGGCAGGTCTTCGTCCAGGGCGATGCGGGCGGTTTCGAGCAAAAGGTTGAGCACCAGATTCGAATCGCCCGAAGGAACTCCGCGATGGTAGTTTTCCGGGTTGGTGAAGAACTCTTCGAACTGATCGACCAGTATGATAAGGTTTGCGGCTTCACGTTTTAGTGCCGCTCTACCGGTCTCGTTCGCCTGTTGCCATACAACAGAATCCGTATCAACAAACCGCTTTGAGTTTCGATAAAGGTCAATTAGGGCCGAGAATCCATGAGTTAATTCCGACTCAACGGTGAGGGAATTTGAAATTTCCAGTTCGCGTGCGAGCGACTTCGATAGGTTCTTGAAAGGAGTTCGCTCAGGGCGAAAATCAGCAACGCACCACTGCGTATATTTTGATTTTAAAAAGCCAGCACGAGCATTGGGAATAATGCCGGCATACACCAAAGAAGACTTGCCATCGCCTGAGGCTCCGGTAAGCATGATGAATTTATTTTTCTCCAGTTGCTTGGTAGCCTGGTCGATATGTTCATCGCGACCTTTAAAATACAGCGATTCGTCTTCGGTAAAGGGGCGAAGTCCGGTGTAGGGGCAAATGGTACTTTGTTCTTCCATGAATTTATATTACTTCAAACTTCTGCATTCGACATTCAGACTTCATACTTCGTTTTAATGGAAGTGTGAATGCTGATTGCAGAATGTTGAATAGCGAAGTGCTGCCAACTTCAAACTTCTGCATTCGACATTCAGACTTCATACTTCGTTTTAATGGAACG
>JAIENH010000077.1 GCA_019751475.1 Cyclobacteriaceae bacterium | reverse complement strand
TCGAAAACCAATACTTTCCGCAGCCTCACTAATGCCAAGCAATGAAACGCCTTCGCGCGTTATAAACGATTTGGTGCGAAGTTCACTTAATGGAAAATTACGTCCATAGTATTTGGCCACCATTTTTAGGCAGGTAGGCCCGCAATCCATCTGGTCTAGTTGTTTATAAAATGGAAAATTCTTCAACATTCCGTAAACATATGATCCAACCCACTATCAGTTCAGCCAACTAATCGATATCACAAGCTACTTCAAAATATTTAATTGAGCAACATAATGCTCAATCTCTTTCGCGAGCATCCAATAGCTTGCTTTTGTTGTGAAAAGCAATCTAAAAGAGTTATTTGGTGAAGTTCTCTTGCAACTCAGGAAGGAAAAAGGGGTAAGCCAACAGGAACTTGCCGATAACTGTAATATAGAACGAGCCTACATTTCACGATTAGAGCGAGGTTTGTTTCAACCCACGATTTCCATAGTTTTTAAACTTGCGGATTACTTCGAACGGAAGCCCGCTGAGCTGATTGAACTAGTAGACCTACTTAGGAAACGGAAGTCTAAAAAATAAAAAAACTCAGACTATGCACTTATCAACTTGCGCACTTCTTCGGTATGCTCCCCAAAATGAGGAGGTGAAGAAAGAGATAAAGTAGCGTTGTGAAAGTTCGAACGGGCAATAAAACTCTGAACACCTTGCAAGCCACCATTCTGAAGCAAAATCTAAGTTGCTTCTTTCATCTCAAATGCCTCCCGGAGATTTTGAATGATACCACCGGGGATCTTTTTAGCATTCAGTCTTTTTATTAATTCGTCAGCGGAGACTTGTTTTATCTTATCAGCAAGCAGTCCATTCAGTTCACTTCTGTGCTCGACTCTTTTTTGATTGGATGAAAATTTCTTAGCTATGACCGAGTCATCGATTTCTAATACCCGCATCAAATCCTCAAACTGTCGATCGCTGCCTACAGCTAGGAGTACGCGCTTACTATCCTTCGTCATAAACGAATCGCCATACGGTGCAATGTTAGGATGTGCGGAGCCTGAGCGAGTCGGGAGCCTTTTACCTACTAGCCAATTGGTGGCCTGATTGGCCAACGAAGCCAGAGCCGCTTGAATCAAGCTTACTTCCACAAATCCGCCTTTGCCTGTTCGCTCGCGATGCAGCAGTGCCAACAACAACGCTTCTTTCAATTGATGTGCCGCCAGCAGATCGACCAACGCTACTGGCATTTTGGTAGGCGATCCATCTTTTTCACCATTTAAGTCCATGAACCCTGACTCGGCCTGAATCACCGCATCATAACCAACGCGATCATTATCATTTCCATAGCCCGTTATCTGACCATAAATAAGTGTAGGATTGTCAATCTTAAGTTGATGATAGGATACGCCAAGTTTTTCTGCATCGCCCGGCTTGTAGCTAACGATTACAATGTCGCTACGCTTCGCTAATTTCTTGACAATCTGCTTTCCTTCTGCAGAAGCAAGATCCAAGGCCACCGATTTCTTTCCCCAATTGCAAGAGCAAAAGTAGGCTGATCGATCATCCGTCTGTTCACCAGCACTTTTCCATGTGCGAGTGACATCACCACCGGTATTCACGTTCTCTACTTTGATTACCTCTGCGCCTAATTCCGCAAAAAACTGACCCACGCTGGGGCCTGCTAAAACGGAGGCTAACTCAAGTACTTTCAGATCTCGAAACATAATATGCGGATGAATGGATTCAGGTCAAACAATGTTCAGCGAAAATAGAATCATTTATCGCATTTTTGTGTTCCCTTACGGATTAAAACGATATGAAAAAGCTTTATTATCTCGTATTAGTAGTTCTATTAGGTTCCTGCGGCCAGCCTGCTGAATTAAAGCCAGGTCTATGGCGCGGAGTGATTGAACTGCAAGGGCAGCAGTTGCCATTCAATTTTGAAGTTGTTAAGGAAACCTCCGGATATAAGGTGTATTTGAAAAATGCTGAAGAGAAATTGTTACAGGATGAGGTGACCGTGGAGGATGATTCTGTAAAGATCACTATGCTTGTTTTCGATATTGATCTCAAAGCAAAGATCAACGGTGATCAACTTCAAGGCTATTACATCAAAAATTACGACCCTGGCTTTAAACTGCCTTTCTCGGCTACATTAGGTGACAATTTTCGTTTCGCTTCCAACGAAAAATCATCTGTTGATTTCTCCGGCAAGTACCAGATCGAATTTAAAACGGATAAAGATTCGTACCCCGCAGTTGGTGTATTC
>JAIENH010000406.1 GCA_019751475.1 Cyclobacteriaceae bacterium | reverse complement strand
AATCGCAAAAACACTGTTTTAGTTTTTTATTACAGAATAGTAAAAGAAAATCAAAATGCATCAGTAATTCAATCTTTCATAAGGCGAATTTCTACACGCCTGTTTTGCTCACGACCATTCTTTTCTTCTTGATTCGGAGCCACAGGTCGGCTCCTGCCAAAACCTGTCACGCGTATCCGCTCCACGCGAATTCCCTTGCTGACCAAGTATGCTTGCACGGTTTTAGCTCGTCTGAGCGAAAGACCTTCGTTAAATTTTTCTGAGCCCACCACATCGGTATGACCTTCAACTAAAATGACATCGGTACTTTTGAGCCAAACATTGATATTTGAATCCAATGACCCAGATTGTTTGAGGGCATCTGATCCAAAATCAAAATAAACGATAGCTGAATTCAACGCTTCGTTTTCTTTTGCGGAAGATGCAGAAGTAGGAGCTGGTCTTATTATCACATCCTCTCGTGTGAGTTCGGGCGGCAGCGTAATCATGTAAATATCTTCCTCGCCAAAACCCTCCGGCCGCACGGATGAATAATAAGCGCGCTTACCATCGCGCGTGCTGATAAAATGAATGTCGTTACCGGGAGTATTGATTGGAAAGCCGAGGTTCTCAACACCCGAAGGTTTGCCTTGATTCAGCGTAACTTTGAAAATATCGAAGCCCCCCATGCTTGTGTGACCTTGTGAACTGAAATAAAGTGTCTTGTTATCATAGTCAATAAACGGACTGTCTTCATGCCATGGAGTATTTACTCCGGGCCCTAGGTTGATGATCCGCGACCATTCGCCTGCGTAGTTTTTTTCTACGAGATAAATGTCCGAGCCACCCAACCCACCGGGCCGCTCACTCGCGACAAAAAGTTTTGATCCATCAGGAGAAATCGATACAGACGATTCATGATACGATGTATTGACAGGATAAGGCAATCGTTGGGGCACACTCCACACACCGTCCTTCTTCTCGCTCATCAAAATATCCCCTTCATTTTCATCGGTGTAAAGAAACAGTTGGCGGCCATCGGCTGACAAAGCGAGATTGGAGTTATGAAAGGCATTATTAATGGGCGGCCCAATGTTACGCGCTGAAGACCATTGCCCATTGGATTGTTCTGCATAATAAACATCCTCGTAAAAAGTACCCTCGGTTGTTTTAGCGGGCACATCACCCACCGGTCTGCGCGATGTAAAAAACAACCCCTGCTCATCAGCAGACACAACGGGGGCATAGTCGGCATACGAGGAGTTAACACCATTGCCCAGATGAGTTACAATGAAGATGCGAGGTGTTTTCTTTAAAGCGCTGCCGGATTTGCACTCTGCCAGCCGCTTAGTCACGTCTTTATTTTTTACTGGATCGGCCTTTACTGCCGGTAGTGACAATAATTGTTTCAACATAGTAGTAGCCGAGTCAAAAGCTGTTCGCTGTTGCATAGCGATGGCGCTTTTGTAAAGCGCGGTGGCATCAGGTACATTACGTTGCGCTGTTGCTGTTAGAGCTAACACGGCCAATATATATACCAAAGCAAAAGACTTCATACCCGCGAAGTTCTTAAATAAAAATTGATGGTTCTTAATTGGTACTTTTGCGGCACGCAAGAAAATGATCATTCGCTCAGCAGAATTTATTGTCAGTAATACAGACCCTTCCCGCTGCCCTGCGCCTGATAAGCCGGAGTTTGCCTTCATCGGCCGGTCGAATGTCGGCAAGTCATCGTTGATCAACATGCTGGTGCAGCGGAAAAATCTGGCCAAAACATCATCCACACCCGGCAAAACGCAGACCATCAACCACTTTCTTATCAATGACGAATGGTACCTCGTGGATTTGCCCGGCTACGGTTATGCAAGTGTGAGTCGCAGTGCGAGCAAATCATGGACACCCATGATTGAAATGTATTTGAAGAAGAGAACTAACCTGCTCACCACGTTTTTGCTATTAGATCCCAGGCTGGAGCCGCAAAAAATTGATCTGGAATTTATCGAGTGGATGGGCCGGCACGGCATTCCGTTCTCGTTGGTATTCACAAAAGCAGACAAAATTTCGAAGAACCAACTGATGGCCACGAAAAAGCTATACGAGAGAACCCTCCTCAAGAGTTGGGAGGAACTGCCGCCTATGTTCCTGTCATCTGCTGAAGAACGAAAAGGCCGTAATGAATTGTTGGCATACGTTCACCAGCTTTTAACATCTGATTAAATTCTTACTTTTGTCGGCCAAATAAAAAATTTCATGGAATTAAAAGACCTCG
>JAIENH010000704.1 GCA_019751475.1 Cyclobacteriaceae bacterium | reverse complement strand
ATTGGCAAGCCACACCAAGGAGGCAGGCTCGGTAGCAATGATGTAATCTTTCTTTTCTTCCTTACCTAGTTTTTCAAATTCCAACCAATCCGGTGCCCACTCAGGTCTGTTTTTTTGGTAAAACATTTCGCCATGAATTCCATCCGGAAAACGGATTAGCGTAAGAGCTCTTCCTTTCACATGATTGAGGAGCGTGGGCGCGATCTTTAAGTAATACTCGATGACTTCTGCTTTGACGATACCATCTTCGGGAAAGATGACCTTGTCAAGGTTAGATAGCTCTACCTTGCGCTTCCCTACCGTGGCCCATTGTGATTTTTTGGCCATGCCGTCAGCGAGATTGAATATTCTTCAAGGTCACAAGCAAAGAAACATGAATGAAGCGATAACTCATTTTCATGAAGGAGATGCAATGACCTAAAGTTATTCAATTTTATAACTCAAAGAAGTTGCAAGACACGCTGTTGATTTCAACTGCCGTACTTCTTCATTAGCTTTTCGACCGCCTTTTCGGCAACGGGCGGAAATGATATGCCAAGTGGTTTGCCATTGTCAAGCCATTTCTCAATCTTCTTTAGGCTGCGCTTCTTCACTTTTTTTAGCACTGGTACTCCGAGTCGCTTCAAAGCCACAGCATTGCACTTTTGTTCGTATTGGCTCTTCATGGGAACGACCAATAATTTCTTATTGAGATGAAGTACCTCAGCAGGAGTTTCAAATCCGGCACCGCAGAGCACACCTGTGCTGGTCACTACACTTTCTACAAAATCTTCACCGCTTACAGGGAATACCGAGATTTTGCCAACATGGTACGGCTGCTTGGTGTGCTTGGAGAAAATGTGCCATTTTATGGATGAGAATTTCATAAACAAGGCCACCAGTTTTTTATCGTCATAAGCTGGCAAGTAAACCGTGTAGTGGCCTTTGTCGCTGACATCAGCTTCAGCAATTGCTTTGCGAATGACCGGGGTGAAAATATTTTTATCGTACTCCTCAAAATGGAACCCAATATATTTTTCAACAGGTGCGTAGTTATGAAGCAACCATTCACCAAACGGATCTATCACTTTTGGCTTTGGTGTCTTCTTTGAAAGCAAAGCCGATTGGTGGCTGAGTCCTACTATCTTAATTTCTTTCTTCCGGGCTGCCCATGCAGAGATGGGCTCAAAGTCATTGACTATTAAATCATACTTTTCAACCGGAAACTGATTGATTTCTTTCACAACTTCTTTAGAGCTGTTCTTTTGAAAGGTCTTATAAAAATTAATTCCTCCGCTCTTTCCAAAATAGAAACTCAATCCTTTGGATTTGTACTTGACCGGATAAGGCAAGGTGAACTCAGCCTGGGCGCCACTTACAAACAAGTCTAGCTCTCCGTACTTTCTCAGCTCAGGAATAATGTCAACTGCCCGGCTGAGGTGACCATTGCCGGTGCCTTGGATGGCATAAAGTATCTTCATCGTTTCACATTGAGGAATTCATTGACAAGATCCTTAAAGATCTCATCATTATCCAAATTGTTTTTGAAACGTTTGGGGATTTTTATGGATTGGGCATAGACATCGTCTGCATAGTGATAGACTTTCCAGGTGCCGCGGTTGTACTCCAGGGCTGTAAGGTTTTCAATCCAGTCGCCTGAGTTGAGGTACATCACTTCACCATTCTCGGTTGTGATGCGCTTCATATCAGGCTGGTGAATATGGCCGCAGATCACATACTCGTAGCCTTTTGAAATAGCAATATCAGCGGCAGTCTTTTCAAAGTCGTTGATGAATTTCACCGCTTGCTTTACACTATCCTTCACTTTCTTGGACAGGGAAATTTTCCCTTTACCAAAAAAATTCAAGATGAAGTTAACGAATGTATTGATAAGGATAAGGGTGTCATATCCGATGGCGCCCAGTTTGGCGAGCCACTTGGAGTACTTCATCGTCACGTCAAAAACATCGCCATGAAATATCCAGGCCTTCTTACCATCCAGCGTTACCACTTTCTTGTTGTCAATCTGAAACGAGCCGAGTCTGAACCCCGCAAACTTGCGCAACATCTCATCGTGGTTTCCGGTGAGGTACACAATCTTGGAGCCTTTTGCCAACTGCCCCGTGAGGTACTTAATGATTTGCATGTGCGACTTTGGCCAGTACCGTTTGCTGAACTGCCACATGTCAATAATATCACCATTAAGAATGATGGTCTTTGCTTTAATGGTCTTCAAGTAGCGGAGAAGTTCTTCGGCATG
>JAIENH010000742.1 GCA_019751475.1 Cyclobacteriaceae bacterium | reverse complement strand
CCGCCATCATTCGCGAAGAGATTGGTGATGACCTTATGCTCATGATGGACGCTAACCAAAAGTGGAATGTGCCGGAGGCAATTCACAACATGAAGGCACTGGCCCGTTTTAATCCGTGGTGGATTGAGGAGCCTACCAGTCCGGATGATGTGCTGGGTCACGCTGCCATCGCGAAAGCCATCGCTCCCATCAAAGTAGCAACCGGTGAGCACTGCCAGAACCGTGTGATCTTTAAGCAACTCATGCAGGCAGGTGCCATTTCATTTTGCCAGATTGATAGCTGTCGTGTGGGTGGCGTAAATGAGAATCTGGCGATCCTCCTAATGGCAGCTAAGTTTGGCATTCCGGTGTGCCCGCATGCAGGCGGTGTTGGGCTTTGCGAATATGTACAGCACCTCTCGATGATTGACTACATCTCTATTTCCGGTACCAAAGAAGGACGCGTAATAGAGTATGTAGATCACCTTCACGAACATTTCGAAGAGCCAGTTGAGATACTCAATGGCCACTATATGCCACCACAAAAGCCTGGCTATAGTATCACTATGAAAAAATCATCTCGTGAGCAATATCAATTCCCGGATGGAGAAGTTTGGAAAAAATTAACCAAGCGCACATGATCTTTAGTTTAAAAAACAAAGTGGCCGTAGTGACCGGTGGAGGCAGCGGCATCGGCAAGGCAGTGGCAGAGTGTTTTGCCACACAAGGTGCAACAGTCTGCATTATTGAATTAAGCGAATCTGCTGCAACAGAAACGGTAAAAGCTATCCAACAAAAAGGAGGAAAGGCTACCGCCCATGTGGCGAACGTCACCAATCAGCATGATATGCAAGAGGCATTCAAAAAAATTGAAGAGCAGCATTCTTCTGTCGACATACTGGTGAACAGCGCGGGCATTGCAAACGTTGCTAAATTGGAAACAACTTCAGAAGCCGACTTCGAGAAAATATTTCAAGTGAATGTGAAGGGCACCTACAACGCGATGTTCGCTGCCATTCCATTTATGAAGAAGCAACAGCGAGGTGTTATCTTAAACCTCGCCTCTATCGCATCGAGCGTGGGTCTCTCCGACCGGTTTTCCTACAGCATGAGCAAAGGTGCGGTAGTGGGCATGACACTTTCGGTAGCGAAAGATTACATCAAGGAAGGTATCCGATGCAATTGTATTTCACCGGCACGGGTGCATACTCCGTTTGTCGATGGCTTCATCAAAGCAAACTATCCTGGCAAGGAAAGTGAAATGTTCGAAAAACTTTCCAAGACTCAACCCATCGGGCGGATGGCCAAGCCTGAAGAAATCGCATACCTGGCATTGTATCTCTGCTCAGATGAGGCCAGTTTTGTAACTGGTTGCGACTACCCGATCGATGGTGGGTTCATTAGGCTCAACAGTTAAGTAATCAATAATCTTTAAAACCACTCTACATGAAGCTCTTTCGATTTGGTGAACAGGGAAAAGAAAAACCTGGCGTGATTTGGAATAACAAACGACTTGATGTCACTGCTTTTGGTGAAGACTTTGGTGAGACTTTTTTCGGCTCAGATGGACTGGCGCGCCTCAAAAAATGGCTGGATCAACATCATTCAACTTTGCCTACAGTAGCTGACAGTCAACGCATTGGCCCGCCTTTTTTGCGACCGTCAAAAATCATTTGCGTGGGCTTGAACTATACTAAGCACGCCTTTGAATCGAAGATGCCGTTGCCAACAGAGCCCATTATTTTCTTCAAATCTACTTCTGCTCTCGCAGGACCGTCTGATAACCTCATTATTCCGCGTAACAGCGAAAAGACAGACTGGGAAGTAGAGTTAGCTGTGGTGATCGGCAAGAAAACTAGTTATGTAGAAGAATCGAAATCAATGGAGTACGTGGCAGGATTTTGTCTTCACAACGACTACAGCGAGCGCGCCTTTCAGTTGGAACGAAACGGTCAGTGGGTGAAAGGAAAAAGCTGCGACACGTTTGCACCTGTGGGACCTTACCTGGTTACACCCGATGAAATCAAAGATTTCAACGACTTGCATATGTGGCTCAAAGTCAATGGTACGATGATGCAAGACAACAACACGGACGACATGATTTTTGAAGTGCCGTTCCTGGTGAGCTACATCAGTCAGTTCATGACGTTGCTACCCGGTGATGTGATCTCTACCGGCACACCTTCTGGTGTGGGCATGGGTCAGAAGCCACCGGTGTATCTCAAAAAAGGTGACGTGATAGAACTTGGCAT
>JAIENH010000292.1 GCA_019751475.1 Cyclobacteriaceae bacterium | reverse complement strand
AGGCTCTCACATTGTCTCCAAAGACCTGGAGACCGTAGCGAGCGAGGTAAAGAAATTTGCGATGAAGAAGTTGAAGATGCAGGTGGTAAATTAGCTGAATGGTTGGACACAACTGTTGACCTTCTAAGAATATGAGATTAATTAAGAAAGTACTTGAGTTAAAATGGGGACATGCAATTGTTGAAGTAATTTTAATTGTAGAATCAGTAAAAGTTTTAATAGGCACTTAGACTTTGAGATTAAAAGATTGGAGTAGGTAACAACTCAACAAGGTTTCATTAGAAAATAATTTATTCAGCCACGCAACGGCCTCCACAAATAGAGCTGGGAATTTTATAAATTTGGGGTATGACGAACCAACAGGATATACTTAACCGCATAAAACGAATCGTCTTAGACAGAGACCCTTCGGCAAAGGTATACCTGTATGGCTCAAGGGCACGAGGTATAATGATGAAGCCTGACTCCGACTGGGACTTGTTGATACTACTAAACAAGGATAAAATTACTGCTGAGATGGAGAGAAGCGTGACGTATCCACTCTATGACTTGGAATTTGAAATCGGAGAAGTTATCAGTCCAATGGTCTACTCAGAAGTGGAGTGGAACACCAAGCACCGTGTCACACCCTTCTATTCAAACGTGATGAAAGAGGGTAAACTTTTATGAGTGACTTCAAGCCTGATGACTATATAAAGTATAGGCTACAACGCGCGAACGAGACAATTTCCGAAACGAAAATTCTGATTGACAATAAACTTTGGAATACCGCCATCAACAGGATGTATTACGCTTGCTTCTACGCGGTTGGAGCATTGCTGTTCATAATGTTTGGTCATTAGGCATTGCAGTTCATCGTAATTCAAATATTATTGGTAAAACTAATTTTGAGCCTACTTTCTCACCTCTATAGGTAGCTGGGTTCCATCGTCCGGATGTTGACATTAATATCCCTGATATTTTTTTCTCAGTCGGACTATCCAGTGTTTTTAGAAATTTTAGGTCGGTCACGTTACCCCGATTGTCAATAGTAAATTCAACAAATACTTTTCCGTGTTTTCCTTTTAGCCATGTGAGAAATGGGTACTTCAATTCCTTTGCCAAGTATTTATAAAAGTCATTCATACCCGTTTTGTAAGATGCCGTGTCATCTACAGTTGAATAGATTCCGTCCACGGCTATTTGTTGTCCGTCCTCATAGTGTTTTGTGGAAATCTTTTTAGTCTTCAGATCTTCCTCTTCCCATATTCCTTCCTTATTGTAACAAAGGCATTTGCCTTTATAGGAGACACCGTTATTTGTGTACTTTACCAATAGCAATGATTTAATTAATTGGTCTTTTTTTACTTCTGATTCTGTATTGTCAAAATATTTCCAGGAACCAGTTTTGCGGTCTTTGGATAATTGCCCTAAGGCAAGTTTTTGACCATTATCGTGATAAAATACAAATTCTCCATCTTTCGTTTTACCATTTCGCGATTTTGCAACACCTGTAGTGATTAAGGTGCCGTTCTTATAGTAGTCCGAGAAAATGTATGTAAATTTTTTGTCAGGGTGATTCATCACTACCCTTTTTATTGCATAAGAATTACTGTCAAGATAATTCTCGCAAGAGTCTAAATAGAACACTTTTTCTTGACCTTGTATAACCCCTGATGCTGTAAGCAGCAATGTGATGATTAGTCCTGTTCTCATTTGGATATTATTCTATTTGCACTTTTTGACCCAACAACTCAATACACACTAAAGCAATATACCACTTCCCATTCCCACTCAAAACCCTCCAAATCCTTTCAATATCTCATTTTATCCGTTAGCACACGACTACACACGTATATAAACGTAAGTAACCGTACAACTTTCGGTCAGCTCGTTTTCCGCACCACACCTTTGCATCGCTGATCGGCCAAAACCCCGCAGCTCAACTTCGTAAATCAATTATTCACAACTAAATTTTACAACTATGAAAAGTTTAAGAAACAGCGTGCAACTCATCGGCAACCTCGGCAAAGACCCCGAAGTAAAGGTGTTCGACAAATCGAAGAAGGCCTCCTTCTCCATCGCCACCACCGACTCGTACAAGAACGCTAAGGGCGAGATGATCAAAGACACGCAATGGCACAACGTCATCATCTGGGGCAAGCTGGCAGACGTAGCGGGCAAGTATCTGAAGAAAGGAAGCCAGGTGGCCGTGGAGGGCAAACTGGTGCACCGTGTGTACG
>JAIENH010000065.1 GCA_019751475.1 Cyclobacteriaceae bacterium | reverse complement strand
GACCGGCACCATAAGCAAGACCGGTTGCGCCTGTGTTGTCATCAATCAGTTGCGCGAAAAAATTGGGATCATGTTTGGCAACCCCGAAACAACTACGGGTGGTAACGCTTTAAAGTTCTACGCCTCGGTGCGTCTTGACATCCGCAGAATAGGACAGATCAAAGAAAGTAGCGATGACATTACTGGAAACCGCGTGCGCGTAAAAGTTGTGAAGAACAAAGTAGCGCCTCCGTTCAAAGTGGTGGAGTTTGACATTATGTATGGAAGGGGAATTTCAAAATCAGGTGAGATCGTTGACATTGGTGTGGAGTTGAACATCATTCAAAAGTCAGGCTCGTGGTTCTCGTATAATGGCAACAAACTCGGTCAAGGCCGCGATGCGGTGAAGCAGCTGATAGAAGACAACCCGGAGCTGAGCGAAGAGTTGGAGAAGAAGATCAAAGAAAAACTGATGAGCGGTGAGAAACCGAAAGAAGGTAAAGTAAAAGAAGAGAAAGAATAAGCTCGTTAAGAGATTTTTAAGGATAAATTGAATCATCGCGGCCACAGGTCGCGATGATTTTTTTATTAGTTAGCCCTGATGGCAATCACCGGGTCTAACCGGGCGGCCACAGCAGCAGGCACGATACCGGCAATCAGTCCGATGACAGACGATACGCCTAATCCCAATACAATGTTCTTCGCGCTAAGCGTCACCTCCAGGCTGCCAAACGGTGCAAAGGTGAGCAGGAAGACCAGGAATATTCCGGCCAGTCCGCCAATGAGACTGAGGAACACGGCTTCGAAAAGAAATTGAAACAATATGAAATAGTTTTTCGCGCCCAGCGACTTTTGCAAGCCAATGATACTCGTGCGCTCCTTCACCGATACAAACATGATGTTGGCGATACCGAATCCACCTACCAGAATAGAGAAGCCTCCAATGATCCAGCCGGCTACACCCACTACATCAAATAGTCCGCTGATAGCGTTGGCGATAGCCTCGGGGCGGTTTAATGCAAAATTATCTTTCTCCATCGGGCGCAAGCCGCGCCTTCCTCTCAGCAATCCCTTCAACTCATTTTCGAGTTCTACCAGGCCAAGATCAAAGTCATTTCCTTTAATGCCAATAGTAGATTGCAATTCATTCCATACGCCAGTTCCTGTTTGGTATAATTTTCTGAATGAGTTATATGGCACGATCACCGTATAGTCATTGCTCGGTGTCCCGAGGAAACTCTGACCTTCGCGCTTGATCACTCCGATCACTTTGTATTTAAGGTCTTTGATTTTTACGTCTTGTCCGATCGGGTCGCGATCATTGGGGAAGAGCGCCTGTGCCACCTCATGACCAAGGATGGCTACACTCCTGCCTGCTTCTACTTCATCAGGAGTAAAGTAGCGGCCGTTATTGATGTTGATTTCAAAAATCTGGTCATAGCCTTCGCCTGCTCCACGCAATCCTATCTGACCAATGCTGCTGCTGCCTTTTTTGATTACGGAATTTCCTTTGGCAGCATAAATGGAGATAGCGGTTTTATTACGGAGGTTGGCATTTAGAAACTTGTATTCGTTTACTGAAGGGTTGGGTCTGCGCCAGTATTCCCACCATTTGTAGGGGCCGTTTCCTTCGGGAGTAAAGGGCCACTTGCCCACGTAGATCACACCCGTGCCTAGGAAGTCAAAGCTCGACTTGATGTTCTTTTCCAGTGAATCGACCAGCGTAAAAACTGCGATGATGGCGAAAATACCGATGGTAACACCTAAAAGAGAGAGGATCGTCCGCAGTAAGTTCGATTTGAGTGCCTTCCAGGCGAAGCCGAAACTTTCAAAAATGAGTCGTAAAGCGAGCATGCTGGCAAATAAACGCGAAATAATTGATTTGGGTTGTGGAATTGAAAAGTAAAACAAATCCTTATTTTTGCAGCCTTATTAAAAAATCAGGCCCTATCCGACAAGGGCCAAAAGCCCGTAAGCTTATGATGCAAGTGTCTTGTCTACGCGTATTTCTGCGCTTTTGCTTTTCCAGGTATCTCCTGCTTCCCGATTAGAATTTTAACAACGAAATAAACTATTCATTCACATGAAGTTATCCGAATTCAAATTTGATCTGCCCAACAACCTGATTGCCCTACACCCGGCCGAAAACCGTGATGACGCTCGCCTGATGGTAGTGCACAAAGACACAGGAAAAATCGAACATAAAGTATTCAAAGACATCGTCAATTATTTTAACGAAGGC
>JAIENH010000396.1 GCA_019751475.1 Cyclobacteriaceae bacterium | reverse complement strand
TTCCGATCCCGTAAAAGCAATCGGCTATTCGCGTGAAGCGCTCATCCTGGCCAACTCCATCAACGACCAAAAGGGTATGGCGGCCGCGTACAATAATATCGGTGTAGCCTACCGGAATCAAGGCGCCCTGGATGTGGCCCTAGAGAATTATATGAAATCAATGGAACTGTACACCAGTATCCAAAATGGCGAAGGAGTGGCTACTTCCAAAAATAATATTGCCAACATCTATGCCATGAAAAAAGATTACGGCCAGGCGCTAAAGTACCTGGAAGAATCTCATAACGGGTTTATTGCTCTCGGCAATACGGAGAAAATGATCGGCTCAATGAATAACCTCGGCAACCTGCACAGCGATCTTCAACTGTATGATCAGGCTCAGAATTTTTATTCCGAAGCGTGGAAGATGAGCGAGAAAACAGGAAAGCCTTTCAGTGACCCATTGATCAATATGGGCAACCTGCTATTCCGGCAGGGCAACTACCAGCGTGCCGTTGACTATTATCAACGGGCATTGGAGATTGTGAGGACACAAAACAATCGCTTGAATGAGCTTACCATTCTCGCCAACATCGGTGAGGTATTTACAAAAGCTGCTCAGCCGGTAGAGGCCCAGCGCTACCTGGACCAGGCGATGGAGTTATCAACTGAGCTGAATGCCTCACTCGCAGTACCTCAAATTCTGAAAAGCAAGGCAGCCAATTTCTATCGACAGGGCAAAGCCAAAGAAGCCTACGAAACGATGCTGAAGTATGACGAGGCCCGCGAGAAAGTGTATGGCGAAGAAAGCACGCGCAAAATTGCCCAGATGAATGTGGCCCTGGAACTGGAAGCGAAAGAAAAAGAAATCGATGCCTTGCAGGTAGACGATAAATTGAAAACCCTTAAGCTCCGCAATACACAAATCATCATCACATGCATTGTGCTGGCCATTGCCGCAGTATTGGCCTTTGTCAACCTGTTTGTATTGCGCAAGCGAATAAACGTCAAGTAAACTTCTCTCCTATCCTATGATCTCAACGACCGAGGCTAAACAGTTGCTCGAATCAATGACGAGCAGTGCCAGCTTACTTCGCCACATGCGCACCGTACAACTGGTGATGGAAGCGTACGCAGAAAAATTAAATGAAAATAAAGACGAATGGTCAGTGGCAGGGCTGCTACACGATGCCGATTATGAGGCCTTTCCTGAGCAACACCCGCACGTGATTGTCGACAAGCTTCGCACCATGGGTGAAGATAAAATTGCACACGCCATTTCGGCCCACTATACGAAGTGGAATGTGCCCTACGACACCACGCTCGACAAAGCGTTGCTTGCCTGCGATGAACTTACAGGTTTTATTGTGGCTTGCTGTCAGGTGAGGACGGATGGTATCACCTCGCTGGAAACCAAGTCGGTGATCAAAAAACTAAAGGACAAAGGCTTTGCAGCCAAAGTAGATCGCGAGGAAGTGTATAAAGGAGCCGAGCTTTTTGGCGTTGCTCTTGAAGATCACATCACGTTAATCATTGACGTGCTTCGAAAAAACAGGGCGGAGTTAGGAATATAAGCAACAAATGGCATTAGTTTTTGAATGGGATTCTGTAAAGGCTCAAAGAAATCTAACTAAGCATAAGGTATCTTTTGAGGAAGCCGCTACCATTTTAGCGGATGAAAATTCATTGACAATAGAGGATGTGAAGCATTCAATGGTCGAAAAGAGAAAAATTACACTAGGCCAGTCCTTTTCGGGAAGAATTTTAGTAGTAGTTCATACTGAACGTGTAGAAAAGTTAAGAATTATAAGTGCGAGGATGGCATCGCAAAAGGAAAAGAAGCAATATGGCGTTTGAAAAATTATTAACTTTGAAAGTAGGTAAGACTAAATCGATTAAGACAATGAAGAAAAAGGTATCCTCCGACATGTTACCCGAATATGATTTTAGTAATGGTGTTCGCGGAAAATATGCAAAGCGATTTGCAGAAGGGAGTAATATTGTGTTGTTATCGCTTGACGTATATAAGAATTTTCCTGATTCAAATTCGGTCAACAAGGCCCTACGAACATTGACGAAGAACACTCAGCGTAATCGCTAAAAGATCGCTGCCTAAGCTTTGGCTAAAAACTAAACGACACCCTGAAATCTGTGTAGTCTGCCACCTGACGGTGTGCCTGTAAGTTCACCCCGGCACTCCAATGATTGCTGATGCGATATGCAAGGCCCCACCGATGCAAT
>JAIENH010000071.1 GCA_019751475.1 Cyclobacteriaceae bacterium | reverse complement strand
GAATTTGTGCCAGACGATTCTCCTGACGGTGTGCTGCTCTACGGCACCAAGGGTCATCCCATCAAAATGAAAACCGTGAACCAACAGCGGTTGGTGCAGGCGGTAAAAGACAATGACCTGGTATTTGCCCTAGGTCCGGCCGGAACGGGTAAGACGTATATTTCCGTTGCGATGGCTGTGCGGGCGCTCAAGAATAAACAGGTAAAGAAAATTATTATTACGCGACCGGCCGTAGAGGCAGGGGAGAATCTAGGCTTTTTGCCGGGAGACCTAAAGGAAAAAATTGATCCTTACTTGCGCCCCATCTATGATGCACTGGGCGATATGGTGCCGTTTGAAAAACTCCAGTACTACATGGAGCGTGAAATCATTGAGATAGCGCCACTGGCCTACATGCGCGGTCGCACACTCAACAATGCGTTTATCTTGCTGGATGAAGCACAAAACACCACGCCCATGCAAATGAAAATGTTTCTCACACGGATGGGCCCGGAGTCGAAGATGATTGTAACCGGTGATGCTTCGCAGATTGACTTGCCGGCCAACCAACGATCAGGATTGAAAGAAGCAGCTCGCATTCTGGGCCAGGTGAGCGGCATTGGGTTTATTGAACTGACCGAGAAAGATGTGGTGCGCCATCGCCTGGTGCGTGATATCATCGATGCCTATAACAAAAATCAACCTGACCATCGCTAGCATTATGGCTGCATACATTATTGTGGAAGTAATCGTGGATGATCCTGTGCAATACGAGGATTATAAAAAGCTCACGCCCATTTCGCTGAAGGCTTACCAGGGCAAGTTTATAGTCCGTGGAGGAAAGACCATTTCTCTGGAAGGCGGCTGGGATCCGCAGCGCATTGTGGTGCTCGAGTTTCCCTCTCTTGATTTGGCTAAGCAATGGTGGGCATCCGAAGAATATGCACCTGCCAAAGCACTCCGTCATCGTACAGCACGCTCGCGCATGATTGCGATTGAAGGGGTTTAAATTATTTCTGATCACCTGTTCCCGACTTGTGTTTTTGCGTAACTTCCGTCCATGCAGTGGGGCCCTTATGCCATGGTTCGTATTACGGCCGTATTGGTGGCTGGATCGCTTCTTTGCATCTATCAACCTGAATTAGTAATCTTTGATGTTGCAGCCGGATTACTACTGGCTCTTTCCCTTCTTTATTTTCTTGTTTATCGCTTTGTGCCACGGAGATACCGTGTACGATCAACTCTCACAGGTTCGATTGGTTTATTCGCAATTTTAGTAGCAGGGTATGTAGGGGTGCTCGTAAAAACTGCTTCCCGCGATCCTAAGCATTTGCTGCATATTCAAACTTCCATCACAGCTTACCAGGTAAAAATAATTTCTGCCCCGGAAGAAAAAGAGAATTCTTGGAAGCGTACCGGAGATGTTTTGTTGGTGCGAACAGGAAACGGATGGCAAACCGCTACCGGAAAAATTAACCTATATTGGCCCAAGGCGGAGCAGGTCACGCAACTTCGTTACGGTGATGTGTTGCTGGTCAGGGGTACTCCTCAAGAGTTGCAACCGCCTTACAATCCTCACGAATTTGACTTTAAGCGTTACCTGCGATTCAAGAATATCTATCACCAGCATTTTATTCGGGAAGGGAATTGGCAATTGGTTCATGCTTCCGATGACAAAGGTTTTTTGTATTACTCTCAGCAAGCACGGACGTGGTCATTAGCCACGCTTAAAAAATTTATCTCCTCGCCCCGCGAGTTTGCCATTGTCAGTGCGTTGGTCTTGGGTGTCACCGATGGCATTGACAATGATTTGCAAAATGCCTACTCCGCAAGTGGAGCCATGCACGTTCTGGCTGTTTCCGGTCTTCACGTAAGTATTATTTACGGCATACTTTTGTTTTTCTTCCGGCCTTTCACCAAAACGAAGGCTGGCCATTGGTGGGTAGCCGTGATCAGTGTCATCTTGCTATGGGCCTATGCGTTCATCACAGGCTTGTCGCCATCGGTGCTGCGGGCTGTCACCATGTTTTCGTTTGTTGCTATCGCCAGACCTGCGGGCTTTACTACCAATATCTATAACACCCTGGCTGCTTCTGCTTTTTGTCTTTTGTTGTACGATCCTTACCTTATCATGTCGGTTGGATTTCAGCTTTCGTACCTGGCCGTGCTAGGCATTGTGTACATTCAGCGCCCTCTTTATTTGCTGTGGTCACCACGGTCGGCTTTTGTAAACTGGGTAT
>JAIENH010000475.1 GCA_019751475.1 Cyclobacteriaceae bacterium | reverse complement strand
CGTTCACCTATTCTTTCAGCGAAGCTACCCGCACAAATTTCAATCTATTGGAAAACACGCAGCGCAACATCAAAGGCGCTGTGGCGTGGCAATTCAATCCGAAGTTTAAAGGATTTGAGCCATTTAAAGAAGCCTCCTGGAAGTCAAAATGGTTGACACCTCTTAAAGATTTCAATTTTAACCCCGTACCCACGAGCATTTCGATACGCGGTGAACTCGACCGGTCCTTCACAAAAATTGTTTATCGAAATTCCGTTAGCAATCAATCGAGTGGAGGTAACGTCAATACTGCATTACCAAATATTCAAAAGTTCTTCTTGTTCAACCGCTTCTATACGGCCCGATGGAGCCTTACAAAGGCACTGACCATTGACTACACATCACGTGTGAACGCCATAATCGATGAGCCCGATGTTGATCCGGTCACGGGTGGCATCTCGCCCATTACCGGGCAATTTATTTCTACCGAACGATATCGTGACTCTGTACTCACTAATCTGAGGAACCTCGGCAGGAAGAAAAACTTTGAGCAGACTATCACGGCCAATTACACAGTACCGCTAGACAAGTTTCCAATGACGGATTGGCTGGGTGCTGAATATCGCTACAACGTGGGCTACTCCTGGCGTGCAGGGCCGGTGGAGCGAATCGATTCACTCAAGTTGGGAAACATTATTCAAAATACGCAAGACCAGGGGCTCAACGGGCGCATTGATTTGGTGAAACTCTATAATAAGATAGGTTTCCTGAAAGACATCAATACACCCAAGCGGCCCACGACACCAGTGGAGAAAGCACGCGCAAAACCCGACACGGTGAAACAGCCACCGAACAACTATGCCCTGAAGGGTTTCTTGCGTTTGTTGATGTCGATGCGAAACATTACCGCCACCTACAACGTGACGCAGGGAACCATACTGCCTGGCTTCACTCAAAGTCCATACTTACTGGGAATGGATAATACGTGGAATGCACCGGGATGGGGATTTATTCTTGGCAGCCAAGACCCCGATATACGCATACGGGCTGGCCAAAACGGTTGGCTTACCAAGTCTACCAAGTTAACAACACCCTTCAGTCAGAATCAGACTGTAGACCTGGGCATTCGCACAGCGCTTGAGTTGTCGCAGGATTTTAAGATTCAGTTGGATGTAAAGAAAACAACAACTTCTTCTTTCCAGGAGATTTACCGCTTTGATCCAGCGCTGAACGATTATGATGAATTAAGTCCAAGTCGCACAGGCAGCTATCGCATCTCCACCCTGGCAATTGGTACTGCTTTTAAGAATAACTCGAGTCTCACCTCTGAAGTGTTTCAACAATTCGAGAAGAACATTGATGTGATCAAAGGACGATTCACTGCCATCACGGGAGCTGGTAACGAGTCTAAATCACAAGATGTGTTGATACCAGCCTTTATTTCGGCCTACACTGGCAACAGTGCTAACAGCGTAGGGCTTTCTCCCTTTCCGTCTACACCGCTGCCCAACTGGCGCGTGGACTACAACGGCTTGACCAAGTTGAGTGTTTTCAAAGATGCATTTCAGGCCATCAGTCTTACGCACGCATATTCTTCTACGTACTCGGTTGCCAACTTTACCAATTCATTGGAGTACCGAAATGTCACCAATAATGTTCCGCTCACAGATTATAACTCCAACACTTTTGCTACGCAGCTTAATAATCAGGGGGAGTTGATACCCTTGTATGTTATTAGCCAGGTGTTGATCTCGGAGCAGTTTGCACCGCTGATCGGCATAACTGTGCGAACGAAAAACAAGTTTACTGCCAACTTACAATATAAAACCAAACGTGATTTGTCGCTCAACATTTCCAACGCCCAGGTCACTGAGTTAAACACCAAAGACTGGTCACTAGAAATAGGCTATATCAAAAACAATTTGAAATTGCCTTTCCGCGATCAAGGCAGAATCATCACACTTAAAAATGATGTTAACTTCCGGCTTAACTTCAGCATCAGCGACAATCGCACCATTCAGCGAAAGATTGATGAAGTGAATACCATTACGAATGGTAACATCAATATTCAAATTCGACCCAACATTAGCTACGCAGTGAATAACAAGCTAAACATTCAGTTATACGTTGACCGGAACATCAACGACCCGTTGGTGACTAATTCCTTCCGGAGGGCTACCACCCGGGTGGGCACCAAAATCATCTTTAACCTGGCGCAGAACTGAACAAAGTAGTTAGGT
>JAIENH010000611.1 GCA_019751475.1 Cyclobacteriaceae bacterium | reverse complement strand
ACAAATCTTTACATTTGTCTCATCAAAATCGCCCAGTAAAATATTAGTGTACTCATTCGCGGAATTTCAATCATTCCGTATTCGTCTTGTTCCAATACAAGACAGAAATCTTTTTTACTACTATTTTATTTTAACTCACTATGCAACACAAATTAAAGTTAGCCGTCCTGGGCGGAACGGGCAAGGCAGGAAAATATCTTGTCAAACAATTACTAAATCAAGGCTATCCCATCAGGCTTTTAGCGAGAAACCCCGATGCCGTTGAAATTAAAAGTCCACTGGTAGAAGTGGTGCAAGGCGATGCAAGAAAGTTTGAATCCATTCAAGCTTTGTTGAAAGGATGCCATGCAGTCATCAGTACATTAGGTCAACCGAAAGGTGAAGCGACCATTTTTAGTCAAGCGACTAAAAATATTATTAAAGCCATGAATGAACTAAACATGCAACGGTATATTCTTGTAACTGGCCTTAATGTAGATGCGCCTTTCGATAAAAAAGGAGAGAAAACGAAAATGGCAACTGATTGGATGAAAACAAACTATGCTGAAACTACGACTGACAAACAGTTAGAATTTGAGGCGCTTTCAAAAAGCAATGTAAATTGGACGCTCGTCAGACTGCCTTTAATTCATCAAACCGATGAAAGAGGAAAGGTAGTGGTTAGCCTTGAAGACTGCCTTGGTGATAAAATCAGCGCTACTGACTTGGCGCATTTTCTCATTGACCAGTTGTCTGTAAAAACCCATTCACGAAGTGCTCCCTTTATAGCTACGTTGTAGTTTTTCTTAAGCAGTGAGTCATTGATTGACCCAC
This sequence comes from Cyclobacteriaceae bacterium, assembly GCA_019751475.1. Classification (GTDB taxonomy): domain Bacteria; phylum Bacteroidota; class Bacteroidia; order Cytophagales; family Cyclobacteriaceae; genus ELB16-189. Next base: position 1,402 of record JAIENH010000611.1, on the reverse strand, counting down.
TGCTTATTTATTTACTCCGACCGCAAACTATTCACCGGATTCATATTGGCTGTACTAAAACTATGAACAGCGACTGTCATGAAAGCTAAGACAATTGCCATCGCAGCAACCAACACAAACAACAAGTAGTTGATTTGAGTTTGGTAGGCAAAGTTGCTCATCCACTTCGAGACAATGTAGTAGGCTACAGGAATGATGGCGATGGCTGCAATGACTACCAGCAGCATTACCTCTTTAAACAAAAGGTAAATGATCTGCGGCACCGAAGCTCCGTGTACTTTTCGGATGCCTATCTCTTTGGTACGTTGCACTGCGGCAAAGGCGCTAAGACCCAGTAATCCAAGCAGGGAAATGAAAATACACACCCACGAAAGTCCTGCTAATAATTTCTGTTGAGTTTCATCGGCACGATATTGCTCATCAAATTTTTGATCGAGAAAAAAGTATTCAAATGGGTGATTAGGGTCAATCACTGCCCATCGCTTCTTTACTTCTTCTAGTGTAGTGGGTAGGTCTTCGCCCTTCACTTTCAAATGAAGAAAACCACCTTCATAATCCGTTTTACTAATAAGTAAAGGCTCTATTGTGTTATGTAACGATTGGTAATTAAAGTCTTCTACCATGCCAATGATCTGGCCATCTTCTTTACCATGAAACCAGCGTACCTTCTTCCCAACCGGATCATCGCCCCAACCCATCAGTTTGGCTGCCGCCCTATTACAGATAAATACATTGCTCACATCTACATTGGCCCCAGGTTGAAAATCGCGACCCGCTAAAAGTTTAATACCCATTGTTTTGAGATAATCATCGCCAGCTGAAATCAGATTAAACGCCTGCTGCTTCATCCCCTCTTCCGTTTCGGCCCACATCACCGGCCCACCAACGCCCATACCCATCACATCGTAAGCAGTCGTAGCTGCCACAATACGAGGATTTTGAAGAAACTCATTTTTGATTGCTCCAATCTGGTTTTGCACCAGTGTGTCCTGTATAGGCAAGACCAATACATTGTCTTTCGAAAAGCCCAAATCTCTTAAGCGCATGTAAGCAATCTGATCTTGCATGAGCCATGTGCAAACTACCACAAACATAGAGATGCCAAACTGCGTGGTGGTAAGCACCTTGCGCAGAACCAAACTAGATTTTTGATTTTTGAATGCCCCCTTCAACGCTTTCAATGTGGGAATGCTCGGCAGGTAAAGCGCTGGGTAAAGCCCGGAGATAATTCCGATGACTAACGTGATAGCAAAGGAACCAAGTAGCAGTGTTGGATTATCGAAGAAGTTGAGCGAAAGGTTTTTGCCAATCAGTTCATTAAATGGTGTTGCTATAAGAATGAAATAAACAAGACCGATTGCCACCACTAAGGATATAAATGATAAGAATATGGACTCCCCAA
>JAIENH010000038.1 GCA_019751475.1 Cyclobacteriaceae bacterium | reverse complement strand
ACCATTCGTATTTACAATCCCGTCAAGCGAAGCACCGACCACGATCCGGAAGGGCATTTTGTCAGAAAGTGGGTTCCATCGTTGAATACCGTACCAACAGAATTTATTCATCAACCTTGGCTGATGTCGCAAGAAGAGCAACTTGCTGTTGGTGTAAAAATAGGAGAAGATTATCCGCTACCAATAGTAGATATCGAGCAAACCGCCCGCCACGCCCGAGAGCATTTGTGGAAAACGAAAAAATCAGTGGCAGTGCAATCTGAAAACAAAAAGATTTTGAAGAAACATACCAAAAGAAAAACTGAAAAGGAAAATACACTTCGCGCGCCACTGCCAGCAGACGAGACTATGCCGTTGAATTTGTAAATTTCCTCTTTAGCAACAAATGCTGGGTCATCATTTTTTCGTAGCTGCTTGAATGAACTGAAAAAAGATTTTGCGTTGATTTGAGCGAACTGACCGTGGCGGCTAACGTATCTTGTATGGGGTCTTTCGGCAAACCAATGTACTCAGCCACTTCATCACCCAAGTAAAGGCGCACCTGAGCGGCTACCAATTTCGCTTGGTTGGGTGGCACGCTGGCGCGGTAGTAGGTCAACAGTTCTTGCGTGAGCACGATGCCTTCATCAGTTTTTTTGAAATTTCTTTTTTTGATCAATTGCGCAAGTTCTCGCGCTTCCGCGAACGAGGCAGGCAGTAGTTCTTCCTCAATGTTCAATTGAAAGCCGATGTATCGCCACGCGAACAAAAAATCTTCTTTCTCGTGATCAGATAAAATATAACCCGATTGCTGCATACCCAACAATATCACATAACTGAAGGCCAAGTTGGTGCCGGCCATGTCTTCTTGGTTGATGGGCACGCCCCACGCCATGTTCCAATTAAGCAACTTCTGCAAATAGTATCGCGATAACGCATGAATAAGTCGCACTTTATTGATGTGGACGGCAGCCGTAGAATGATGGCGGAAACTATTTGGTGAGAGCACCGCTATCACAAAAGAGGCCGTATCCATCAATCGTTTGCCCGGTGCATTGCGCATTTTGTCGGACAGGTACAACGCTTTGTTACCGGGCGAAGCCGCATAGCAATACGGTAGGGACATGGCACCCAACAACGCCATCATTTCCAATGCATATTGCTTGAACAATTGTTGGCCACGTGCCAGTTTTTGTTGATCAAACCAAGTCGGTTGTGGCTTTTCGGTCAACAAAAAATTCTTGACTTCAGAATCTGGCTGGTTGGCCACGTCTTTTTCATCCAATTTCAACAACCCGTAAAGTACGGCCTGCTGCTTGTTCGCAAAAATTGTTTCGATCAGGGCATCGGCCTCACCGTCACCAATCAGCCTTTGTTTGTTCAAGAAGTCGTGAGTTGCTTTCATACCCCGCACTTAGAACAAAACAAGCCGATTTATGTTGAACAAGTTACATGAAATCGAAGATTCTTCGTCCCCAAGACATTGACCGCATCATAGAAATGGCGTGGGAAGACCGCACACCGTTTGAAGCAATTGAAGTACAGTTTGGATTATTGGAAAAGGAAGTGATTGAGCTAATGCGGAGCGAAATGAAGGCCAGTAGTTTCAAAATGTGGCGCAAACGTACCCATGGTCGTGCTACCAAGCATAAAAAACTGAGTGCGGTGGATGACGGTCGTTTTAAGTCAACGCTGCAACGGGTCATCACTAATAATAAAATCAGCAAGCGATGAGTGAGTTGTTTCCCCAAATCGAAAATAAAATTTTGTTTCCAACAGATTATGACTTCATTATTGAACGAATCAATCGAATCAATCCCGTTCAATATGCCAAGACTCGTAATTTCGTTGATGGAGAAGTCACTTATCTATCGCCTTACATTTCTCGTGGTGTTATCAGTGTAAAGCAAGTGAAGGAAACCGTGCTAGCGAAAGGTCACCACCCCGCCACGATAGAAAAATTTTTACAAGAACTCGCTTGGCGCGAATACTTTCAACGCGTATGGCAAGCAAAAGGTGATGAATTATTCAAAGATTTAAAACAACCACAACCCGATGTGCTGCACCATAAAATGATAACGGCCATCAACACCGCTACCACGGGTATTTTGGCTGTTGATAAATTGATTAAAGAATTTTATCAAACCGGCTACTTACACAACCATGTGCGCATGTATGTGGCAAGCATTGCATGCAACATAAGCAAGGCGCATTGGTCGGCACCGGCTCAATGG
>JAIENH010000088.1 GCA_019751475.1 Cyclobacteriaceae bacterium | reverse complement strand
GACCGTGACGTGTTTGATAATCCTTCAGGTAGGCTCCGATCAATTCTTCCACGCCTGTGTAAATGTCTGCACAATCGAACGTTGTGATGCCTGCGTCCACAAAGGCTTGCATATCCTCAATGGCGGTGCGGGTATTGCCTTCACTGTGGCCTTGCGAAAGCTGCCAGCCTCCTTTTAAAATTCGCGAGATAGAAAATCCTTTCTCGACCTCAATGCGGGGTACCATCACTTCTCTGCCCACGGGTTATTTTCCGGAAGAGGCACTACAGTGGTGTCGCTGCGCTTGTATTCGCGCCTGCCTATGCGACTGATTTTGAATTTGGCCCCGCAGTTTGGATCCGGGCATGCAATGATGTGATCCGTTGCCATCCAGTCGTATGCATTAAGCGGACGCTGCTTAGGTGTTAGTAGGGGAAGCAAAGCCGCAAGTGCGTACAACGAGAAAGGCCGCTCCGTTTTAAAGTGCAGATTTTCGCCACGCACTTCAAAGGCATCACCCACCTGGTGGCTGCAGACAAAAGGCCGATCGCCTTCGATCACTTCTACTTTCAGGTCATACAGGTGGAAGGTAGGTTCAGCCATGATGAGAAATTTTAACGATCAAGATTAGAAGTTTATTAGTATCGCTGATTACAGCGTCCAGCCAGTTCTGTAATTACTTTTCACAAAGGCATTCGCTTCGTCAAAATTTGTGATCTTCATATTCTTAGCATCCCAGAGCAGCTTCTTCCGACCTGGGTAGGTGAAGCCTTTTCCATCAGCGTTCATTTTCCGCTGTCCATAGCTGCGGATGGCAAGGTTGCCCATCAATACTGCTTCTGTAAACGGTCCTGCAAATTCAAAACCAGAGCTAAGTTGCATTTCTCCGTAGCCGCGACTGCACGCTTCCACCCATTGTGTATAGTGACCTGCCTCGGCTCCAGCAATGCGCGGAGTGGTTGGGCTTGGTAACGTAACTTCCTTCATTCTCGCAGTAGGTAGGAGTGTAGGAGCCATGTTGTAATTGCTCATCAGTTTCCCTTTCGTTCCTTCAAAAATGTAGCCGCCATCCCAATCGCCTAACTTTTCATCAGGCAATAATTCTTGCGGACGTTTAGGCAAAAGACCTCCGTCCATCCATGTGAGACTGATATCACCTTTGCCATCTTTTCGCGGAAACTTCAAATGAATGATGGAAGAAGAAGGGCAGCTTTCTACAAAATTCGCTTCATCGAAAAATCCCTGCCAAGCCGTAGTGGTGCTGCATTCCACTTCACTTGGAAAGTCAATCGGCAAAATGCGAAAGGCAGCGTCCATGATGTGGCAGCCCATGTCGCCTAATGCTCCTGTACCAAAGTCCCACCATCCGCGCCAGTTGAATGGCAGGTAAGCTGGATTGTAGTCGATGAATTTGGCCGGGCCAATCCACAAGTCCCAATCAACTTCCTTGGGTATTTTGTGCTTTCCTTGCGGGGCTGCAATGCCCTGTGGCCACACGGGTCGGTTAGTCCAAGCATAAACGGTGTGAACGTCTCCAATCAATCCGGCATCCACATATTCTTTGGCCGTCCTTACATGATCAGCCGAAGCATACTGGTTGCCCATTTGAGTCACCACTTTGTATTTGCGTGCTGCCTCAGTGAGCATACGTGCTTCATAAATATCGTGCGTGAGGGGTTTTTGAACGTACACGTGCTTGCCCCGTTGCATGGCAGCCATGGCTGCTACCGCATGTGTGTGGTCGGTTGTAGAGACAGTCACCGCGTCAATTCCTTTGCCTTCTTTGTCCAGCATCACGCGAAAGTCTTTGTAATATTTGGCGTTCGGAAAATTCTTCTTGGATTCAACAGCTTGCCGGTCATCTACATCACAAAGGAATACCACTTTAGCTTTCGGATGAGCGGCCACACCGGTGAGGTCGCTTTCACCTTTGCCGCCTACACCAATGCCGGCAATGTAAACGGTATCACTGGGAGCAATAAATCCTTTTCCTCCAAGCACGTGCCGGGGTACTATGGTAACAGCCGCTGTTGCCAAGCCCATGGTTCTGAGAAACGATCTGCGACTTACAGGTGAATCACTCATAGTATTTTATGTTTGAATAATGTTAACTGAAATTGTGGTCTAACCTTCCAAAAGCGAAGATAGAGTTTTTGGAAATACCTCCAAGGCATGCCTGCAAAAGGAAATTGAACAGCTTTAAATAGTGAATTTGATTGCTATTCAGAT
>JAIENH010000224.1 GCA_019751475.1 Cyclobacteriaceae bacterium | reverse complement strand
TCTTCATACAACTGAGCCGGGTGCCGAGGGGTTTGATCGATGCGGGAAAAAATGAAGGCCCAGGGAAGTTGCGTGGGTGTGCCGATTATTTCAGAGTTCATCAAATTGCCGATCCGAATCAAGCAACCGAGCAACGCCCCACCGATGATCAATCGATCTAACAGCCACAGGTAATCTTTTTTGTATTTCCGGGTGTAGAGGTACAGCGCCAGCAACGCACCTGCGATGCCTCCATGACTGGCGAGACCGGCCAGTCCGGTGAAATGGAGGGTGGGGTTCGTGCGTATCGGGAGAATCTCGATCGGGTTGTGCCAATAGTACACGGGATCGTAAAACAGGATGTGCCCCAAACGCGCACCGACAATGCCACCGATCATGACATACACAGTGAGCTTGTCAAGTTCTACTACTGGAATACCCTCGGCCTTGTACATGCGCAGCATGACTTGATACCCGAGCATCACACCCAGCACCCAACAGAGACCGTACCAGCGTAGAAATTCAAACCAACCAAAGATGATTGGATCAGCGTCCCAAACGATGTAGCCTATCATCCGCCCTGGCAACAGATGGTTAAGACCGTAAACAAGATGAAGTTGATGAGGTATTGATTGATTTTGCTTAGACTCATCTCTTCGGCCCGCTCGATGATAGACAGGATGTCATGCTTATCGAGTGACTGCATGGAGTTCACCAATCGAAACTGCTGCCAGGCTGGCTTAAGATTGTCTAAGTTCATAGTGCTGATTTTTAAATTTAGCTTTTAGTTCTGCTCTCACTCTGTTCAGGCGGGTGCTTACGTTCGTAGGCGTGAGACTCAACATGCGAGCGATTTCCTTGTTCTTGTAGCCTTCCAGGTAAAGGATGACGATGGCTTTGTCCAGGTCTTTCAACGATTGAATAACCATGTGCAGAAGTTCTACATCGCTGTCGGCCATGGCTGTCGAAACCGATAGTTCCGAGGCACCGATCGCTTCAGTAGCTATTTTTCTTTTTTCATTCCTCACTTTGGTGAGCAGCGTGTTAAGGCTCACCTTGTATATCCACGTCCTTATCTCAGACTCACCCCGAAATGTGTCAACTGATTTCCAGAGCTGCAGCCCAATGTCTTGAAACGCATCTTTTTGATCTTCCGCACTACTGTAATAGGCTTTGCAAAGGCTTTTTATAATGCCTCGGTTAGCATCTATAATCCGGATGAAGTTCTGTTTCTGCAGTTCCAAGTTTGCTGCTGTCTTTATTGCATTAGTAGCTTAATTTTAAGAATTGTCACAGGGGGTTCAGAAATCTTCTCTCTCAATCGTCTGATACTTCACTTCCGTGGTTTGAGTATCCACAAACTACCATTAAAAATAAAGTTATATCGGTCTGTGGGGACACAGACAGTAGTGAGGGTGTATCTTGATATCTTTATTCAAAATACTTACTGATTCGCTTATGCCCTAAAACTTGATATTTTTTCTCAATTGTATCTAGGTCAGACTTATAAGGTATCTTTTGAGTAATCCCTATTTTTCTCAACTCTTCTCTAATCCTTCTTACATCCTTCTCATCCGTCCAGTCATATGAGTATACACAAATAACTCCAACGTCACTTTTCTTAGCATTGGGATTTTCTTTTGCAGTCGAGACCTTAGACGCGAAACCTAGATGTCCATTTTCTGTTAACAACTTTACTCTGCCCCATATTTGATCAATCTCGTTCTTATCGGAAAAGATTAACCACTTTCCCGAACGCTCCGTGTCTTTGGGGTATTTTCCTTTTTTCCTGATAACCTGAATCCAATATCTTGATTTTATTTTTGATGGTGGCAATGTGGATAGGTCTTCTTCCTTGGTTTCGCCATCGTAAACAATTGTGATCTTTGCATCAGGATTTTCTTCTTTCATCATTCTTAATACCTCTTCTAAAACCTCTGGGTCCGTGTTTTTATAAACCGTTAAATACTGTTTAGTTGGTGACTTTACAGTTGTTGATTTCTTGACGACTTTCTTATCACATTTTACTTTTTTCATTTGCCAAAAGGTGCCTTAATAGCTATCTAAAACTAACCGTTTTACCCAGTTAGTCCAAGCACAACCTTTCAAAACAAAAAAGCTGCCCCTCCTTACAGAGAAGCAGCTTCACTTACAATAGTTTCCTACAATTAATGCTTCACAACAAACGTGAGCACAGGGCGCGTAGAGTGGCTTGCCACTTCTTCG
>JAIENH010000508.1 GCA_019751475.1 Cyclobacteriaceae bacterium | reverse complement strand
TTAAGTATTCAAAAAATAAGCAGCACGCGCAGGAGTTACGCAAGCAGTATGAGCATCAACGACCAGCTGTAGGCCGCGAGGCAAAATCAAAAAATACCGATGCGTATGCCCCAGTCGAATGAGCAGAATTTTCTTGAAAGTGCGCGCAAACTTTTTGCGTACTACAAAAGTCTAGGCGAAAAAGCCATTGCGCAATTGACAGATGCCGAGGTGCTCGCCCGGCCCAACAAAGCGAGCAACAGCATAGCTCTTATCGTGCACCACATCAGCGGTAACATGCTGTCGCGCTTCACCGATTTTCTAACAAGCGATGGTGAAAAAACCTGGCGCAACCGCGAAGCTGAATTTGATGAAGGCTATCCTGACAAGAAGGCCATGATGGATGCGTGGGAGAAAGGCTGGTGTTGCCTCTTCGATGCTCTTGATCAACTACAGCCCGCGGACCTTTCTAAAATCATCTACATCCGCAATGAAGGGCAGACGGTGTTGGAGGCCATCCAGCGCCAACTGGCCCACTATCCGCACCACATTGGGCAGATACTCTACCAGGCCAAAGCCCTGAAGGGCGATGATTTCACATCCCTTTCCATCCCCAAGGGTAAATCGCAGGATTTTAACACCGACAAGTTCAGCAAGGAAAAGGCCCGCAGGCACTTTACAGACGGCCTTCCACGCTGATTTGCAGATTTAGGAATCGGTTTTAACTTTGCAGTCCCTTTTACGATTGAGCGCTCAAAAGAAGGTATTAAGGTCTGATTTTGAGGCGATATGTTTGAAAAGGGAGGATGTAGTATTGTAACCCACCTTCGCTAAAGCTACGGTGGACAAAGCGGGAGTAGCTCAGTTGGTAGAGCACGACCTTGCCAAGGTCGGGGTCGCGAGTTCGAGTCTCGTTTCCCGCTCAGTAGTGAATGATTTGAAGATTTGATAATTTTTTGATTTGAATGCTCAGGAACTTCAGCAGCGAACCAAAAAATTCAGTCTTCAAATCATTCGTTTTTTTCAGGCCCTCCCAAAAAGCGCTGAGGCCTAGGTTTTGGGCAAACAGCTTTTGAGGTCAGCCACATCGGTAACGGCCAATTACCGGGCTGCTTGTCGGGCACGATCGAAAGCGGAGTTTATTGCCAAGCTTTCAATTGTGGTGGAAGAAGCCGATGAAACGCTGCTTTGGTTGGAGATGATAAACGAATCAGCCATTGCCAAAGTAGATGACTCGTTGATGAAAGAGGCGAAGGAGTTACTGTTTATTATGTCGGCCTCACGCAAATCAGCTAAGGGTCGGGAAAATCAATAAATAGAGAAATCAGCAAATCATTCAATTAGATTTGCCCGGGTGGTGGAATTGGTAGACACGTCCCGCTTAAAGGCGGGATGGATAGTAATAGCTGTACGGTTTTTCGTTCTTTTAAATTTGAGCCGCAACGCAAATGAAATTGCCCGGGTGGTGGAATTGGTAGACACGCAGGACTTAAAATCCTGTGGATAGTAATATCTGTACGGGTTCAACTCCCGTCCCGGGTACTTATATAACAAACAAAGCACTGATTATCAGTGCTTTTGTGTTTTATAGGTGGCAAAAAAGATGTCATAAATTATACCCCATTTTATCTCAACTCGCGAGCCTTAGCTTCACGTTTCTTTCCTGTTCGAGGATTTACTGGAAGATTTTTTTCTACGATGGGCTTAGCCTCTTCGTAACGGTTTTGAGCAAACCGCAATAATACCAATCCTAAAACAGGGTCTTAGTATTCTGCGGCAGTCAATTTGCTACTAGCCCTGAGCTGATCCGCTGCATCCCAAAGTTCTTTTTCTAATTCGTGTATCTTGTTCTTGGGTCATCCTAACATCAATAATTAAAAACTCAATTTTCCCTCCTTCGGCTCTCTGAAAGCATCACATTCAACCAAGTATCCTTCCATTTCATCAATGGTTTTTTGTTTCAAGGTAGCACTGAAATCATACGCCCGGCCAAGCATCCTTATGTAAGGGTCTGCGATTCTCTGGCGTGTTAGTTTTCTAAGTGCGCCCATGTAGTCTTCCCGATAAACAGTTGGGATAATGATTTTGGAAAAACCCCTTGATGAAAGCTCTGCATTCATCATTACTCTGGCAACGCGGCCGTTGCCATCCAGGAATGGATGAACCTCGCTCACCAGAAACATCATGTATACTGCTTTCGCAAACGGACTTTGTAAGAGACTGT
>JAIENH010000249.1 GCA_019751475.1 Cyclobacteriaceae bacterium | reverse complement strand
AGGAGACTTTGCCCTCCGTCTACCACGATGCGGTGGTGCTCAAATAATTCATCATCCTGATCGTCTTCCAGTCCTGCGATATCTTCTGCCATGGGTCAAAAGTAGGCAGAAGAAGGGAGATGGGGGGAAGTCTTTACCGTGGCGTCAAAAGAATCTCCTGCAGTGTCGCTAGTGTTTTGATGAGCAACTTTTTCATCTTCATGCTTCGCTCCTTGTGTAGCGTTGTTTCATCATCGCCAAGATAGTTCACTTTTGTCATCTCCAACTGAAGTGCGTGCTGTTGTTCGGCCGGTCGTCCAAAATGGCGTGTGATGTATCCACCCTTGAACGGATGATTGTGGCTCACGGAGTACCCGCTATGATCTAGTGTGCCCAGGGCCGCTTCAATGAGTCCGGGGGAGGCAGAGGTGCCATCCGCATCGCCCAAAATCAGGTCAGGAAACTTGTCGGCTTGAATGGTGGGCACATGCTGGCGTATGGAATGACAATCCCACAGCAAGGCTACGCCAAATTTCTTTTTACGCTCCTCCAGCAAGGTCGCTAGCTGTTGATGATACGGGTGATAATAGGCTGTAAGTCTTCGTTGTACTTCGCCAGGCGATACTTCTTTTCGCTCATCACGGTATAGCGGAAGACCCGCAAATGTTGTAACGGGACAGAGCGAGGTAATGATGCGACCATCGGTGTAGAGGGGCTTGCTTTGTGGATCGCGATTGAGGTCAATTACCCACCGGCTGTAGTGGGCCGCAATCATTGTTATACCCATTTCAGCAGCAAAGTCATACAGCTTATCTACGTGCCAGTCTGTATCATCGGGTGCGTGGATCAGTTCAGGTTTAAATTCGTTTATTAGTTCAGGTGGAAATGCGGTGCCACAGTGAGGCACACTGAGCAGAATAGGAGAGTCCGTATTTTTTGGCGCGATGATTCTGAACGGAGAAGTCATTGGCTATTTCTTTCTGCCGGTTACGGCTATTTCTTTTTCTTCTTCTCACATTCTTCTAAAGCCTCTTCAGCACGGGCAGCCTGTTCTGCTGCTAGTTTGGATGCAGTACGAGCCGCCTCTTCGCTTTTTCTGGCAACATCTGATGCCAATTGTAAATCGGCTTTCGCTTTCTCCAGCTGACTTTGCACATCTTTCAACTCTGCCTGCGATTGCAAGGCAAACACAGAAAATAAAATCGCCACCACGCCCATAAACACCGTGATGACCCAGGGATTGAATGCACGCTTACTCATAGACTATGATTTTTTCTTTTTTTTCTTTTTGGTAGTTTGTTCTTCCGTTGCCGCAGGTGCGGGTGTAGTTGTGTCATTAGTAGGCGCTGCCGGTACAGCGGCCGCTCCTCCGGTAGCGCGCTTTAGTTCGGCAAGCTCAAGTTGAGCCGCGTTAAGTTCACGCCTCAAATACTCATCTGATGGTGTGCCGAGGCGAGACTTTAATCTCAAAATCCGGGTAAACGACTGATCAATTCGTTCAGGTTTGATTTCACCTTTCTCCACCAGTGCGCGTATGATGCTGTGCACTTTGTCTACCGTGCGGGCTTCGCTGCTGGCAATATTGTTGGAGAAACACATGATGTCAACCCCGGCATTGATGGCCAGTTTGATGGTCTCCTCCAAACTATAATGTTTTGTAATGGCCTGCATTTGCATGTCATCGGAGAAGATCACGCCATCCCATCCGATTTTTTTTCGCAACAGGCTATCCAAAATTCGTGAAGAAAGTGTGCCTGGATAGCCGCGAGGGTCCAGCTGCATATTCACAATGTGCGAAGTCATGATGGCATCTGCATAACCGCTGCCGATCAATCGCTGATAGGGCACCAGTTCATCGGGCGTCCATGTTTTGGTGACATCTGCGAGACCGAAATGAGTATCAGCCATCGAACTGCCGTGACCGGGGAAATGCTTTGGTGAAGTAATCACGCCAAACCTTCTGTGGGCTTTGATGTATTCTTGCGCCAATAGCACCACGGAATCAGGATTGGCAGAAAATGAGCGCCCAACTTTGTAGATCACCGTGTTCTCTTTGTTCACACCCAAGTCTACCGAAGGAGCAAAGTTCACATTGAAGCCGAGGCCTGCGAGATTAGAGGCGATGGATTCTGCATAAAATTTTACAGAGTCCAGCGTGGGGGCTTTGCCCATTTCCTGCGCGGTGATGGACCGGGGAAAACCATATTTGTC
>JAIENH010000253.1 GCA_019751475.1 Cyclobacteriaceae bacterium | reverse complement strand
CGGGTCTTCATTTTTGTTGGAGATGATTTTTGCCAAACCGAACCTGGGTGAACTGGCGAAAGGTTTCATTCCTTCTCTTCCCGGTCATGACGCTTTGTACATCGCCATTGGTATCATTGGGGCCACGGTTATGCCGCACAATCTTTATTTGCACTCCTCCCTGGTGCAGACGCGCAGAATAGACCGGTCCGAGCGCGGGCTTTGGTCTGCTATCAAATACAATTTCATCGACTCTGCCATCGCCTTGAATGCTGCTTTCTTTGTGAACTCTGCTATCCTGGTCTTGGCAGCCTCCACTTTCTTCAAAGCAGGTATGTTTGAAGTGCAAGACATCGAAGATGCCTACAAGTTTTTGACGCCACTTCTCGGTAACGAATGGGCGTCTACCCTCTTCGGCATTGCGTTGATTGCCGCAGGTCAAAGTTCCACCATCACCGGCACGCTGGCAGGACAGATTGTGATGGAGGGCTATCTCAATCTACGCATTGCTGCGTGGCTCAGGCGCCTGATCACGCGATTGATCGCCATCATCCCTGCTTACATCGTCATTCTCCTGTATGGCGAGAGTGAAACGGGTGCGTTGCTGGTATTGAGTCAAGTAGTGCTGAGTTTGCAATTGGGCTTTGCTGTAATTCCGTTGATCCACTTCAACAGCGACAAGGAGAAGATGGGTGTATTCGTCATCAAACCCTGGATACGCATTGCATGCTGGGTCATAGCCGGTATTATAATTTCACTTAACGTGAAATTGGTGTACGAAGAAGTGGCAGGTTGGCTGGCGGCTGCAGGAAATTCCGCCTGGATTATATGGATTACTGTAGTGCCGCTCTGCATTGGTGCTGCGCTGCTGTTGCTGTACATCACGGTAAAACCCTGGATAGAGCAGGCCTCAAAAGAAAAAGAAGCGATTATGCCGCACGGCACGGCCACCGAATTGCAAGACCTTGCCAAACCAATTTACAGAAAGGTGGCTATTTGTATTGACTTCTCTTCCATCGACTCACTAGCTATTCGCAGTGCTGTAGCACAAGGTGGAAAAGAGGCGAGCTATGTGTTGCTACACGTAGTGGAAACAGCCGGAGCGATGGTCTATGGCAGTGATATCGCTGACCGCGAATCAACCGAAGACAAATCAGGGTTGGAGAGTTATGTCGCGCAGCTTCGCGACATGGGCTACCACACAGAAATAAAAGTAGGCTACGGCAACCCGAGACGAAGAATCCCAGAAATGGTAAAAGACTTTGATGCCGATCTGTTGGTCATGGGCTCGCACGGTCACACGTTGTTTAAAGACCTTGTCTTCGGTACCACCGTTGATACAGTTCGCCACCGAGTGAAAGTACCCATGCTGATTGTGAGGGAAAACAACTAGTGCCGGGCATGGATTACGCTCCGAAATTAGATGCTATCGTGGCACCGGCCACACCACCGGGTGTAAGCGCACTTGCCATCATTCGACTGTCAGGTGCAGATGCTATTACCCTGACGCAGCGCGTGTTTCCGGGCAAAGACCTATTGCAACAACCTTCACACACACTTCATGTTGGCCCGCTACTGGACGGTGATGAGATCATCGATGAAGTAGTTATCTCCCTGTATCACGGAGAGCGATCCTTTACCAAAGAGAATTCCATTGAGATCACCTGTCATGGCTCACCATTGATTGTTCAAAAGATCATTGCCGCGCTGTTAAAAAATGGGGCCACTCTGGCCAAGCCGGGAGAGTTTACGAAGCGCGCTTTCCTCAACGGTCGATTTGACCTTGCACAGGCCGAAGCGGTAGCCGACCTGATCCACTCCGAAACAAACCATGCACGCCTGGCCGCCTTGAACCAGATGCGCGGAGGGTTCTCAAAGGAAATCAAGCGACTACGCGAAGAATTGGTGCACTTTGCTTCGCTTATCGAACTCGAGCTCGATTTTGGTGAAGAAGATGTGGAGTTTGCCAAGCGCGATGATCTCAAAAAACTGATTCAAAAACTTCAATCGCATATTGAGCCGTTGATCCTGTCATTCAAGGCCGGGAATGTGATTAAAAATGGCGTGCCCACTGTGATAGCTGGCAAGCCAAATGCAGGGAAATCGACTTTGCTGAATGCTCTTCTCAACGAAGAAAAGGCCATCGTGTCTGACATTCCCGGCACTACCCGCGATGTGATCGAAGATGAAATGGTGCTGGGCGG
>JAIENH010000771.1 GCA_019751475.1 Cyclobacteriaceae bacterium | reverse complement strand
TTTGCTATTGCTGATGGACAATTGCCGAGCAATACGGGGGCGGGCTATGTGATTAGAAGAATATTGCGGAGAGCAGTGCGCTACGGATTTTCTTATTTGAATTTCAAGGAGCCTTTCATGTATCGCGTGGTGCCGTTGTTGGCGCAACAACTGAAGAATGTGTTTCCAGAATTGCATCAGCAGTCGGACTACGTGAGCAAAGTGATGCATGAAGAAGAGATTTCTTTTTTGCGAACACTTGAAAAAGGATTGAAGCGTATTGAAAATATCTCCACGACTATTTCAGGAGAGCAGGCATTCGAGTTGTATGACACATTCGGGTTTCCATTTGACCTCACGTCACTCATTGCGCGCGAGCGCGGATCGTCTGTAGACGAAAAAGGTTTTAATGAGGAGATGGCCAAACAAAAATCGCGCTCCAAAGTAGATGCCGCCAAAGAGACAGGCGATTGGGTGTCGGTAGGCCAGGAAGTGAAGACAGAGTTTATCGGCTATGAGCAACTCACTTCCTCAGCTCGCATCGTGAAGTATCGCACGGTCAAGCAAAAAAATAAAGCGCTCTATCAAATCGTATTGGACAAAACGCCTTTCTATGCGGAGAGTGGCGGTCAGGTAGGTGATACAGGTGTGCTGGAATCCGTGAATGAGAAAGTACTTATTACTGATACAAAGAAGGAAAACGAATTGATCATTCATCTCACGGAGTCGTTGCCGGTGAAGTTGGATGCCGAGTTCTATGTATCGGTAAGTGAAGGAAAGCGCAAGGCTACCATGAGCAATCATAGCGCAACGCACCTCCTTCATGCAGCTCTTCGCCAGGTACTGGGCAAGCACGTAGAGCAAAAGGGATCATTGGTGAATGAGAAAATTCTGCGATTTGACTTCTCGCACTTTGCCGCCATGACGGCTGAAGAAATTCACAGTGTGGAGACGCTTGTCAATCAAAAAGTGCGGGAGAATATTCAACTAAACGAACAACGCAACGTGCCAATCGAAAAGGCCAAGAGCCTGGGGGCCATGGCGCTCTTTGGGGAGAAATACGGTGAGTTTGTGCGGGTGATCACATTTAACCCGAAGTTTTCTGTGGAGCTCTGTGGAGGTACCCACGTGCCTGCCACCGGCACCATCGGGTTATTTAAAATTATTTCTGAGAGTTCGGTAGCTGCCGGTGTGCGAAGGATTGAGGCCGTGACAGGTGAGGGCGCTCAGCAATTTGTGAATGATTCCCTGGCACTTTTGCACGAAGTGAGAAACTTATTGAAGCATCCGAAAGACATGGCTGCCTCGCTGCAAAACCTTCTTGAAGAGAAACATACCTTGGAGAAAAAGCTCGAAAGCTACGAGCAGCAACGGTCGAATCAACTCAAAGATGAATTGGTGAAAAAGGCGGTTAAATCAAACGGCCACACGCTGCTGTTGGAGAAAGTTGCCGTGCCAAGTGCCGATGCATTGAAGAATATTGCCTATGGACTTCGCAACCAATTTGACGACCTCGTGCTGGTGTTGGCCGCAGATATTGACGGCAAGCCGCAAGTGGCCGTGATGCTGGGTGAGAAAGTGGAGGCTTCTAAAAAGTACCATGCGGGCAACCTGGTGAAAGAACTTGCGAAAGAAATTGACGGGGGCGGAGGGGGCCAACCTTTTTTCGCTACAGCTGGCGGTAAGAATCTCGCTGGTCTTGATGCTGTGCTGGCGAAGGCAAAACAATTGATCGGTTAAGTATTTTACCGCGCATGGAAAAATCAGTCCGTGAAAAATATCGGGTAGTGATCGGCCTGGAAGTCCATGCGCAATTGCTCACGGCCAGTAAAATTTACAACGCAGACCCAGCCACATATGGTGGGGCGCCCAATTCACAAGTAAGTGTAATCACGCTCGCTCACCCGGGCACACTGCCCAAGCTTAACAAAGTTGCAGCGGAGCATGCGATGAAGATGGGCCTGGCGTGTCATTGTGAAATATCGCGCACGCAGATTTTTGATCGCAAGAATTATTTTTATCCTGATCTGCCGAAAGGTTATCAACTAACGCAAGACCGCACACCGATTTGCAAAGGCGGATACGTCACCATTGTGATGAAGGCAGGGGAGAAGAAAGTGCAACTGAATCGCATTCATATTGAGGAGGATGCCGGCAAGTCGATCCACCTGGACGGAGAAGAAGACACCTTATTGGA
>JAIENH010000551.1 GCA_019751475.1 Cyclobacteriaceae bacterium | reverse complement strand
GTACTTTATCATCTCTGAATGCCTGGTCGACCACGGGGTTGGGATATACGTCATGGTTGGTGATGTCTTTGGATTGAAAAACGAGCGATTTTCCTGGCTTTTCATCCACTGATAAGGAAAACGAATGCTCAATCATCATGTGAGAATTACCTTGTGGGTAGACCTCAAAGCGGATGGAGTTGGCGGTTGAGGTAAGACCCGTTTCAACGGCAAAAAACAGGTTAGAAAGGGTTTCTCCGGGTTCAATTCGCTTGGAAAACTGGTCAATGCCTGGCTCCAAACATTCGCCACCAAGGCAGAAATAACCTTTTTGGTTAGAGCCTAAATCAGATGAAGCCTTGCGGATAATGAAAAACCGGGGTTTGTCTGAGTTGTTTTTAATGCTGATGGGCAATCTCACCGTCTGGCCCAATCCGGCCTGGATACCTTCTTTGCGGTCGATCCACTCAAAGCTCTGCGACCACGCCCGCAGGCTTGGTATCAGGATGAGAAGGAAGAGAAATAACCGCTTCATATAATGCACACGTAGTCAAGTGAAAATTACGCACAAAATTCTGTGGAATCAAACCGAAAACCTAAAAAAGTAGATTATCAAAACAATAATATCGCCAGACTACCGTTTTTCCCCGACTTTTTGAGGTTCCTTGAGAACCACCGTGGCCCGGCTGGGCCGGTCGGCCCCTCGCCAGTTAAAACCTTTCAGCTTCATTTCGTCTTTTTTCAATTCATGAGGCGGAATGAAAGCCGCATCGGGTTTTATGTAAAAACTGATGTCGTGCACCTTGCCCTGGCGGAAATTGATCTTCATGTTGCTGCAGACAATCTTATTCATGCCTGACACGATGGAGTATTTTTCAACCTTTTTGCCTTTCTCCTCTTTCACCTCCTGCAAGGCAAAGTAGATGCTTTCGCCATTGCCTTCAACAATCACGTGGTGAATGTTTTTGTCGTCAAAATAGGCGGTCATCTTGCGACCTTTTATCTGGTTGAAATTGCTGAGTGAGTCCGTGGAGGCTACAAACGAATTTGAAACCATGTAGATGCGGTTTATCTTTTTCTTGACCAGCAGAATGCGGATGGAGTCGGCTGTCAATTGATTTTCATCTGTCCAGAGCACTGGGTCATTGAAAAAGTGAAGCGTAGAGTCACTGGCTGCGTAAACTAAGGAATCGGCTTTGCCCTGCAGGTCTTGTTTGAAGATGCGCACATTGTTGTAGGCCAGTAGCAGTTTCTTTTTAGGGTCTTCATTATCCAATGATACCAACGTGTCGGCTGAAATAAAAAGCGTATCGTTTTCATCGGTCACACGGGCCGCATAGGCGTGGCCCCAAACTTTTGATATAAGATTACGCTTGTCATAAAAGCCATCGTCTCCGTAGATGCTCATGTTTTCTTCCCGCGAGGTCATGATCACGTTGCCCTTTGCCTTGTACATCTTTCGCAAGTCATCCAGAAACAGGCGGTTGCCCTTGAGGTTGTAGCTCGGGGTTTGAAAATCTCCTTTTACCAGGTCTGATTTCTTTTGCTTTGTGTCGTAGTAGCCGTTTTCGTAGTAGGCCACGCCACCTTCTTTGTCTTTCAGTGAAGTGAGTGCCCTAAAGTAAACAAACTTGTTCTTTGAGTTGTATTGAAGTGTATCGGAGTTCAGAGTGTAGTCTTTGTTTACTCCAACGACATCGGTCTTGAAAGAAGCCAGGTTGGCGTATAGGTCGTAATAACCCTTTTTGCTGGTGAGGGTATTGGTGCTGTCAACGAGTTTGCCATTGTTGAAATACCGCGCTTCATTTTTCTTGCGATCATAATCGAGGAAGTCAGTGTACAGTGTAGCGGTCTCTAATTTCGTGAAGACAACATTTTTGCGGAGGTAGGCAATTTTGGTATTGCCATCGTAGGTCAGGTTGGAGGCTGTCACCGTTACGGAGTCACCTTCTGTAATGCGAATACGCCCATAGGCCTCCACGGAATTTTTGCTGCGGTAAAAAATAGCCGAGTCGCAGTATATGGTGGTTTGATTCTGCACGAAAATGACATCGCCTATAACCCAATCCACCCGCACATCGCCCTGCATAGAGCCCCGCAGGGTAGTGGCCTGCTTGAGCTTTACCTTTCGCTGCCCCCAGGCGGGCACGGTGCAAAGGGCGGCTATGAAGATAATTACCAGTTTTTTCA
>JAIENH010000560.1 GCA_019751475.1 Cyclobacteriaceae bacterium | reverse complement strand
GAACTCACCAAGACGCATGACATCGCAGCTACGCTGGGACAACTTAAACGGCCCAACCAGGTTATCGTGGGCTTTGCACTGGAAACAGAAAACGAAAAAGCTAACGCGGAGAAAAAACTGGTTTCAAAGAATTTTGATTTCATCGTATTAAATTCACTCAACGACCGTGGGGCCGGCTTTGGGCATGATACAAACAAGGTAGAGATCTTAAGCCGCACCAATGGCTCCAGGGTTTTTGACCTGAAGAATAAAAAGGAAGTGGCAATTGATATTGTAAACATGGTAATCGAACATGCAAAGTCGTAAACTTCTTTTCGGGCTCGCACTCGTGCTGTTCTGCTCCCACGCTTCGGGCCAGGAGTTGAATTGCAAGGTGACAGTCAATGCTGACCAGATACAAACTACCGACCGGGCAGTATTCAAAGACATGGAGCGCGCTATTGCCACCTTCATGAACACCCGCAGGTGGACCTCCGACAACTATAAAAATCACGAGCGAATTAACTGCGGTATCTTTCTAAACATCAGTTCGGGTACGGCTTCTATCGGGGCCTTTAAAGCCAGTGCTCAGATCACTGTAGCGCGGCCCGTTTTCAATTCCAACTACGAGACAGTACTGTTGAATTTCGCTGACCGCGAATGGGAATTTGAATATATTGAATCACTGCCTCTCGAATACAACGATAATGCCTACATCGGCAATCTTACTTCCATGCTTGCCTATTATGCTTATATCATTTTAGGGATGGATTACGATTCCTTTAGTGAAAAAGGCGGTGACTCCTACTTCCAAAAGGCATTGATGGTGGTAAACAACGCACAGTCATCTAACCGCCCTGGATGGCAATCCATTGGTAGCACACGCAATCGCTACAATCTGATTGAGAACATCAACAACCCGCAGATGGTGGAGCTGCGCAAAAACACCTACAAGTATCACCGCATGGCGCTTGACACTTTTGACAAAACACCGGATGAAAGCCGTCAGATGATCTTAGGTGTTTTAAAGAATATCAAGACTGTTTGGCAGATTTATCCCAACTCCATTTTCATTATCAGCTTTTTCGACTCAAAAGCCAATGAACTGGTCAATATTTTTTCCGAAGGCAACCTTAATGTAAGGCGCGAAGCGTATGATTTGCTCACAGCCCTTGACGCCAAGCGAAACATCTACCAGAAGATCATTTCTTCCAACTAGGGCACCCGAGCGCTGCTTGTCTGCTTTTAAGAAATTCTCCTTTTTAACTTGAGAAAGTAGGTATAATTTTGGTCGCCTGTGCTTACTTCACTCACCATAAAAAACTACGCCCTCATCCGGCACCTGGAGATGCACCCTTCCCGGGGATTAACCGTCATCACAGGTGAGACGGGCGCAGGAAAATCCATCATGCTAGGTGCGGTGGGGTTGCTATTGGGCGACCGAGCGGACACAAAGGTGCTGTGGGATGAAGACAAAAAATGTATTGTCGAGGGAACCTTCGAAATCAAAGCCTATCGACTGAAGTCCTTGTTTGAAGACCATGATCTTGACCACTTGGATCAGACAAGTTTTCGCAGGGAGATTAGTCCGGGAGGTAAGAGCAGGGCATTTATTAACGATACACCTGTGACCCTGGATGTGCTGCGCCAAATCGGTAACAGGCTTATGGATTTGCACTCGCAGCACGAAACACTGGAACTGGGAAGTCATGCGTTTCAGCTTTCGCTGATTGACGCATTTGCAGGTAACGGCTCTTTATTGCTGGAATATCAACAAGCATGGAAGGACTTTCAACAATCCAAAAAGACTTACGAAGCACTGGCAGCGGAGGCTGGCAAGCTTAAGACTGAATTTGATTTTATAAAGTTTCAGTTGGATGAATTGCAAAAAGCTGCACTGGCAGAAAATGAACAGGAAGAATTAGAATCCAGCTTAAAAATAAGTGAGAACGCTGAAGATATAAAGTCACGACTCAATCTGTTACTTGCTCTCCTTGGTCAGTCCGAAACATCCATCACGTCCGGTATTTCAGAAGCGCTTACATTCCTTCAGCCCATTAAAAGTTTTTCAGCTGCGTATGATCAAATCTCGCAACGACTGGATGCCGTGCGCATTGAATTGAAGGATATTCTGGCTGAAATCGAATCGGAAGAAGAAAAAATTGAGTTTGATCCAAAACGAGCGA
>JAIENH010000289.1 GCA_019751475.1 Cyclobacteriaceae bacterium | reverse complement strand
TTTGATGGGGCTTGTTATGTCGGGCAATTTGGCAGAAACGACCGCTGAATAGCCGCTTCGATTGTACGATGTATCAACGGCCATGACCTTAAATACAAACGTGTTGATTGCATTCTCAGGTAATACCTGAACAAACACAGTGTCACGCACCGGCTCTGCGTTGATCAAGAGAAAATTTGTTGTTGCTTCGTTAATGGACCGAAAGACATAGTAGCCTTTCAGGTCAGGCTCTCGATTTCTTTTCCATCGCAAGGTCACTTTCCCTGTGTCGGCTGTGGCAGTTACTTGCTGTGGCGGTAGCGGAGGAATCACATCTTGTACTTCAGCGAGAATCGGATTTGACATTCCGTTATTTCCGGCTTCGTCCACTGAAGCCACATGGTAATAAAAGAAACCAGGTTGATCTACCGGATCGACATAAACTGAGTCCTCTTTTGGAATTAGCTGTGAAGTAATTTTGATGAATGGGCCGTCACTCAGCGTACTTCTGTAGACATAAAAACCGACCAAGTCAACAGTATGCACCGTTGTCCACGAAATTCGAACGTTCAGCACTTTCACAGACTTCGTCAGATTTTCGGGAGGTGGAGGGGGAGTTAAGTCGCCTACCTTGACTTCAATTCGTTCAGAGCGCACTGTTTCTTGACTAAAAAAGTCCAGGCCTGCAATATCATAGAAATAGGTAACGCCTTCCTTCAGGTCGGTGTCTTGAAAAAGAGCATCAGATTCAGGCGCATTTTCATTGTGCTCAGACAAAACGATAGGAGTAGCGTTGAGCTTCTTCCGCGCGGTGTCAAGGGAGGTTGAACGATAAACATTTACACCATAGAACCGATCAGCTTCTGGTTTCCACATCATTTTTACAGCTTTCTCTTTGAGGTCGGCTTTAAATTCTTTCACAGCAGCAGATGGTTGGTACGGGCCGACTCGAAGTTGGGGCGAAATTCCAAATTCAATTTCAGCACCTTTTTCCAGGCGGGTGATACGGTATTCGTAATCAGAACCCCACCGTACGGACGAATCATCAAACTGGATTCCGATTTGTTTAGAAAACTCTTCGCTTTGAAATGTCTTTGCAAACACATTTAAAATAATGAAGCCAGCATTTTTGGCTTTCGTAAGATTCGAGGCCATATCAACAAATGCTTCAAAGTCCTGGTCTTGTTGCTTCTGCTGGGGCGTGATATTCTTTTTCAATACCACAGGCGCTGCGTTAATTTTCGTCCATGCTGTCTCGCCCACTTGTCTTCTATACACATTTACACCATCCGGATAGATCAGGTTTTGACTGTACCATTTTACCTGGACGATTGCGCGATCTTGCCGGTTACCGCGGGTATTTTGCACAAGAACTTTCGTGCCCTGACCATAGACGAGCGAGAATGCAAAAAGCAATACGATAGACGAAAAAAACCGCATGAATGACCTGAGTATTCAAATGTAAATAAATTCACCTGATCTCTCATGCATGTCTCCAAGCTGGATTTTTTTTTCTTTATCTTTAACAACATGAAGCAGTGGGCATTGGTGTTTGTATTGATGATCTTGAGTCTATGGCTACCGGCCCAGACCACATCTGTCCAAGTAGTGAAAGAAATAAATGCTTCAGGCAGCGCTTCTACCCGTTACCTTATAAAATTAGGAGGCGTAGTGCTCTTTTCGGCTACGGATGGAATTAACGGCACGAAAATGTGGTCAACAGATGGGAGTTCAGCTAACACGGTGCTGGTCGACTTGAATGCAAATAATCCACTCTACTTCACCGAGTCGAGCCCATTCGTTTACTTTAACGCCAGTAGTGTTTCAACAAACGGAGCTGAGTTGTGGAAGACGAACGGCACGACTGCCGGCACATCACTCGTGAAGGACATTTCAGCCGGTGCAGGATCATTTCCAACCGACCTCATTAATGTAAATGGTATTTTGTTTTTCACAGCAGACGATGGTATATCCGGTCGGGAACTGTGGAAGAGTGATGGTACAACCAACGGTACAGTACTGGTAAAAGATATTACTCCGGGTCCTGCTAGCTCACAGCTTAAGTTTTTTGTTACCACCAATAACAAATTGTGTTTCACCAAGGGTAACACGGGTGTATTCCAAAATGTCGCATCTCTAAGCAGCCTGAAGTATAGGGGGTCGAACCATCTCAATAACTTTTTCCC
>JAIENH010000023.1 GCA_019751475.1 Cyclobacteriaceae bacterium | reverse complement strand
ACTTTATGCTACAGCAAGTGAGCATCAAAGTAGAGGAGGGATTTTCATGCCTTAAGTTAAAAGTAGGGGGATTGAATTTTGAAAAGGAGACAGACATCCTTCAGTTCATCCGCAGAAAGTATTTCCGTGATACAATCACCATCCGGTTGGATGCGAATGGCGCCTTTAAGCCGGATTTGGCCATGTTTAAGCTCATTGAGTGTTCGCAATATGATGTTCACTCCATCGAGCAACCACTTAAAGCAGGCTCACTGATGCTACCCGAACTTTGCCGGCAGTCGCCCATACCCATAGCCCTGGACGAAGAACTGATTGGGGTAACCACCAAAGAAGAGAAGCTCAGGTTACTGGATCGAATTCGTCCGCAATACATTATTCTAAAACCGACTCTTCATGGAGGACTTAGCGGGTGTGAAGAATGGATTGCACTGGCCACCGAGCAAAAGATAGGGTGGTGGATGACCTCTGCATTAGAAAGCAACATCGGACTTAATGCGATTGCCCAGTTCACATCCAATTATCCAGTTTCCTTGCCGCAAGGACTGGGCACCGGGGCTATTTACACGGATAATGTGCCAGCTCCCCTGGAGGTAGTTAAGGGCACCCTTCGCCACAATAGCCAAGAAAATTGGGATTTAAGCCAGTTAAACTAAAATATTTAGTTATTTACTTGCGTATATTGAAGCGACTTGCTTCATTTGACTAATAATTTTAGTTTATGAGAGCCTCCGCTGTGGGCAAGATTGATTTCGAATAAAATTTTTAAGGACATGAAATTAAGGCTTACAAGTAAGCGACTCCCGTCTGGGCGCTTCCAGGTAAATTTTTCGGCCGATGGTTTCCAGCAACCCTGTTACGGTTATCTGCTGGCCGATCCTACTACCACCGTCACCGATGTAGTGGATAAAATCAGGCGACATGTGCAAGCTATGCAAAGTAAGGACTCTTACTTTCAGCGCAACTTGCTCTCGCTTCATTCGCGCAATGTTCACTCAGGAAGAATATTACTGTTTGCCAAATGACCATAGTGAAACTCAACGAAAACATTCGCTTTATCCGGAGGCAGCTGGGCCTTACGCAAGACCAGTTTGCTCAACAATTGGATATCAAGCGATCGCTGGTAGGCGCCTACGAAGAGGGTAGGGCCGAGCCACGGCTGGAACTGTTGCAGAAGATAGCCGCCATGGCGGGCCTGTCAGTAGATTTGTTGATTGGTCGCGATGTCAGCCAATTGAAAGACTACGAAAGAAAGTCGCTGCGGGCGAAAGATGTTGTAGTCATCACGGTGGATGACGACCGGAAAGACAATATTGAATTAGTGCCTCAAAAAGCTGCGGCCGGCTATCTCAATGGATATGCCGACACGGAGTACATCAAAGAGCTACCGCGGTTTAAGCTGCCTATTCTCAATCAAGGCACGTATCGTGCATTTGAGATCACAGGCGATTCGATGTTGCCCATCGTGCCGGGTACGATTGTAATTGGTGAGTGGGTAGAAGACTACCACGACATAAAAAATGGCAAGTCGTATATCCTAGTGACGCAGCGGGACGGTATTGTGTACAAGCGAGTGTTCAACTACCTGGAAGACACCGGCAAGTTGTTTTTGGTGTCGGATAACCGGCAATATGCGCCTTACCAAATTGATGGCACCGAAGTGATTGAAGCATGGAGTGCAAAGGCCTACATCAGCGTGCAGTTTCCGGAAGTGAATACAAAAAATGAAATGTCGGTGGAGCAGTTGGCCAGCGTGGTGCTGGAGCTCCAGCAGGAACTACAAACATTAAAAGCCGCAAAGGCAAAAAAGAAATCTTCTTAGCTGAAAAACTTCTCCGTCCGTTTTGGCTTGTTTTCAATACAGGCCAACGGATGGGAGTTTTTATTTTGAGGGTAGTTCTAAAGAATACCTACTTCAAAGGTTTCTGCCTGGCTCCACGGATGTTGATTATTTCTATTCGTTGTTTTCGTGACTTTACCCGATAGGTGATCATTGTAAACTTGTTCATTGGGCCACGATACACATTCTTATGCCTTATCGTCTTTTGAAGCAATTCGGGATACTTGCTTAATACCTTAAAAAATTCTTCACTTTCTTGAATAAAATTCATGACTTCCCTGTCTGTCCAGTTTTGCTCAAGGTAGTTTATAATCTT
>JAIENH010000575.1 GCA_019751475.1 Cyclobacteriaceae bacterium | reverse complement strand
TCTCAATATCAAGGCGGAAGGAAAAATAGAACACCACAAAATTGAGGCAATCTTCAAAGCATTCGCGAAAGCAATCAAGATGGCCGTGAAGAGTGATGGTTCTGGTCTCCTACCCACCACAAAAGGTACGCTTTGATAATATGAAGGTAGCGGTAATAAAATATAATGCAGGTAACATCCGGTCGGTGGCCTTTGCGCTGGAGCGACTCACGACTGATTTTGCGATAACAGATAACCCAGAGCAAATCCAGTCGGCCGACAAAGTGATTTTCCCCGGTGTGGGTGAAGCCAGCAGTACCATGCGCTACCTCGTTGACAAAAAATTGGATGGCGTGATACGAAATCTGAAGCAACCCACTCTTGGCATTTGCCTTGGCATGCAACTCATGTGTCGCCATTCAGATGAAAATAATACCCCCTGCCTCGGAATCTTTGACGAGACCGTTCAGTTATTTAGTAGTGCAACCCTGAAAGTGCCCCATATGGGCTGGAACGACCTGAAAAACGTCAATGGATGGATTGACAAGCGCGCGGAGGGGCAGTTCTGCTACTTTGTGCACAGTTATTATGTACCCCAAAATGCGTTGACATCCGCCAGTTGCGAATACGGCATTACCTTTAGCGCTGCTATGAGAAAAGGCAATTTCTACGCAGTGCAATTCCATCCTGAAAAGTCAGGCGAAGCCGGACAGAAAATACTTGAAAACTTTTTACAACACTCCTAACGTACATTGTTTAAACAAAGGCTTTGAAAATATTCCCCGCGATCGACATCATTAATGGTAAATGCGTACGCCTCACCCAGGGTGACTACGGCAAAATGAAAGTGTACCGTGAAGACCCGGTAGAGGTGGCCAAAGAATTTGAGCAAGCCGACCTGGAGTACCTTCACCTGGTAGACTTGGATGGTGCCAAAAAAGGTAAAGTTGTGAACTGGAAAGTGATTGATTCCATCCAGGCAGAGACGGCACTGAAAGTTGATTTTGGTGGTGGCGTGAAAACCGAAGAAGAAGTTGAAGAGTTGCTTGATCTAGGCATTGAGCAAATCAACATCGGCAGTCTCGCAGTAAAAGAGCCGGAGAAATTCATCGAATGGATTAAGAAATACGGCAGCGAGAACTTTATTCTCAGCGCGGATGTGCGCAACGAACAAGTACAGCTCACGGGCTGGACAGAGTCAGCGGCAGTTTCTATCTATGATCTCACAGCTCGGTTTGAAAAAGAAGGTCTCAAGTACGTGACGTGTACCGATATTGCAACGGACGGTACGTTACAGGGTCCCAACGTAGGACTGTATCGTAAACTAAAAAGCCGCTTTCCTTCTCTTAAAATAACAGCCAGTGGCGGCATCAGTTCTATCAGCGATCTGGAAGAACTGAAATACATTAATGTGCACGGGGCCATCGTAGGCAAAGCCATCTACGAACAGAAGATTACACTCCCCGCCCTCAAAGAAATGTCTGTAAAGTGCTGACCAAGCGCATCATTCCCTGCCTCGACATCAAGAATGGCCGCACGGTCAAGGGTACTAATTTTATAAACTTGCGTGATGCCGGTGACCCGGTTGAGTTGGGTTCGCTTTACGCGAAGCAGGGAGCGGACGAGTTGGTATTTCTGGACATCAGTGCCACGCTTGAGGAACGAAAAACGTTCGCTTCACTGGTGAAAGAGATTGCGCGTCATCTCAACATTCCGTTTACGGTGGGTGGTGGCATTGGCTCGGTGGCCGATGTGGCTCCCCTGCTTGATGCCGGTGCCGATAAGGTAAGCATTAATTCGGCCGCGGTACGAAATCCGGAACTAATTGATGAACTAGCCAAAGAATTTGGATCACAGTTCATTGTGCTGGCTATTGACGCGCGCCAGGTGGACAGCAGCTGGACAGTGTTTACGCATGGAGGCAGCAAGTCTACCAATAAGAATTTGTTTCAATGGGCTGCCGAAGGGCAACAGCGCGGAGCCGGTGAGGTACTCTTTACGAGCATGGATCACGATGGAACTAAACAAGGTTTTGCAATTCAACCCTTACAGAAACTAAATGAATTACTCACCATTCCTGTCATCGCTTCAGGAGGCGCGGGTAGCAAAGAGGATTTTCTGGAAGTATTTACCACCGGGCATGCGGATGCAGCCCTGGCCGCCAGCATC
>JAIENH010000255.1 GCA_019751475.1 Cyclobacteriaceae bacterium | reverse complement strand
TTATAGCCCAAGCCCGACAAACCCATGGGGGACAAACTGTAACCAGTTCCTTCTCTTACAAATGAATACAAATGATACAAGGCAAAGCGTACATCCTTTTGCGTTTGCACATCTCCCTCTATGATGATATCACTCTTCCAAAGTTTCTCCCATTCTGCCAAATGGCGCTGTAGCAACTTCTCTGTTCCTTCCAATCGTGCAAAAATGGTCAACCGCTCGGCTTCGTTTAGCGGATCTTGGTAGTGCTCGGTAGAAGTTGCCGAAGAAACAACACTAAACGAGTAGGTTTCGCCAGCCTTCAACGATTTAGTGAACTTCGCCAGGTGCATGTTATAATCCCAGTCTTCATGTATCAACGTTGGTTCTTGCCCATGAGGTTCTGAAAAAATAATACTGTTGCTGGCAGCCACAATATGTTTCCCGGAAGGGCTTTTGCCTACGGAAGATAACAACGGTAGCTTTACATGTGGACGGTCAATCTCACTATATGTATTCCGCACATCCACCAGGTGATTAGGTGCTTCGATAACACTCATCGGGGTAACGGATACATTTGTCTTTGCTTTCAATTCAACAATGGACATAGCCGTATAAGGCAAGTGTCGGAGTGACATGATTGAATGCTTAACCGAAAGTTTATTGCCCACATCAAATGTGGTAACTAGTATTGCCTTTTTTATATCCAACACTTGGCGGTAGTTGGAAATCTCTTTGATACCAAGCCGCCTACCGTCAACATCCAAGTTCATATTGGCATGATTGAATGTCTTTAAGATATTAGAAACACGACCGCGTTGATAGTAATCATACACACCATTCAAAACCACATCCCGCACCTTCATGGGTTCCGGGGATGACACTAACCCCACCATTCCGTTGGCAACGGTCACTCCAAAATAGTTATTAGGGTCGATACCTTTGGCTTCGATGAGCCAGGGGCTAACATCTTGTGCAGACGCTGCTACTGGTAGCAGAAAAGCAATGAGGATATACCTCGACTTAAACAGTTTCATGGTATTAATTAGTAGGCAAATTAAAAACCTGAATGGTACTATTGTTTCTTAAGGCAAGAACGCGAGGACGGCCTTGTATTACAGCAGGTGCAAGCTGTCTTACCTCTCCATTTACGGAGAATCCGGATTCAAATGGTGCCAAAGATCTAAATCGACCCTTGCCGTTGTTGATTAACACTAATCCATAGCTAGCGTCATAACGTCCCATTTGAATATTCAACGGGTAGAAATTTCCCGCCAAGAGTACATCAGTCTTACCA
The DNA here is from genome assembly GCA_019751475.1 of Cyclobacteriaceae bacterium. GTDB lineage: Bacteria > Bacteroidota > Bacteroidia > Cytophagales > Cyclobacteriaceae > ELB16-189. The sequence goes on along the minus strand of JAIENH010000255.1, from coordinate 866 downwards.
TCGTGGTTTAAATCATTCAAGAAAAATGAATTGACAGTAGAAAATTGAACAGGTTTATCGAAAGGCGTTACTTTAAACTTGCCATTGCCCAAATTTTCAATATACGAGCTCTCAAACGTGAAAGCATTAAATACATTGGCTTTGCTAATTTGCTCCTTTGTAAACATGTCACTAAACGTAGCTTTTGCAAACTTTGAATACGAGAGATATTTCTTCTTTAAGTATGGCATCTGTTTCGTCATTTCATCTCGCGTATTAAACGGATACTCAACCCCGTTAACAACATGAGTCAGCACCTGCTCGATAGAGCCATTAGCATCGAAATCGCTCACGTACATTTTTATCGGTTGCTCCTTTGAAGCCCTAAGTTTAGAATTTAAACCCATGTTACCCGCAACTAGATCTATGTCCCCGTCTCCATCAAAGTCAGCTCCCTCAACTGTATTCCACCATCCATTTGAAGATTCAAGCCCAGATTCTGCTAATGGCATTGCTCGCAGAATTCCAGAGTCATTGATCAAAATCATGATGGGCATCCACTCTGTCGCAATAACAAGGTCCTCATCATTATCTTGATCTATATCCAACCACCTTGAATCTTTGACGAATCCAAACTTCTTTAGAAAGGGAGCAGCCTTACTTGTCACATCTGTAAAATTACCCTTACCATCATTAAAAAGAATATAGCTGTCCGGCTCCAATCCATAATTCCATGGTATTGAGCGGGCTCCAATAAATAAATCCAAATCTCCATCTTTATCAATATCGCTGGCGCTTGCATCACTTCCATTTAAATAAATGTTAGGAAATCCCTTCAATCTTGAAAACTGACCATTTTTATTCAAATAAAGTCTGGGTAATAGGTA
>JAIENH010000813.1 GCA_019751475.1 Cyclobacteriaceae bacterium | reverse complement strand
ACTTTTGAGTTTAAAACGGCCGCCCAACCATCGTTCAATAAAAACTTTGAGATGCTCGCAAAAAATTTGTTGGAGCATCAAGAGAAGGGCTACATAAATTTCATTGCGGCTGAGCAGCCACGACAATTGGAAAGACTACAGGGAGTTTTTGAAGAAATCCATCCGGAGTTACGATTCCAACCCCTGGAGTTTCCGCTCCGTCAGGGGTTTGTTGATCACACCCTGAAAATTGTTTGCTACACCGACCACCAGATCTTTGAGCGGTTTCATCGCTTTCGCGCGAAAGAAAAATTCAGCAAATCAAAGGCGCTCACCTTTCGTGAATTGCAAACACTTCAGCCGGGCGATTTTGTTACACACATAGATTATGGCATTGGCAAGTTTGCCGGCCTGGAGAAAAAAGAAGTGAATGGGCGTGAGCAGGAAGCGGTGCGGGTTGTATTTCGAGATAACGACTTGCTCTACATAAGCATTCACTCTCTCCACAAAATTTCCAAATATTCCGGTAAGGAAGGTGCCCCTCCTGTCATCAGCAAGCTCGGCTCAGACGAATGGGAAAACAAAAAGGCGAAAGTTAGAGGCAAGGTAAAAGACATTGCCCGCGAACTCATTGAATTATATGCCAAGCGAAAGACAGCACCTGGTTTTGCCTTTTCACCTGATGGTTTTCTGCAGGCAGAATTAGAATCGTCATTCATCTATGAAGACACACCCGACCAGGCCCGCGCCACCGAAGATGTGAAGGCAGATATGCAAAAGCCGCATCCCATGGATCGCTTGGTGTGCGGTGATGTGGGCTTTGGTAAAACGGAAGTGGCTATTCGTGCCGCTTTTAAAGCCACGGCCGATGGTAAGCAGGTTGCTGTGTTAGTGCCTACCACTATCCTGGCCATGCAGCACTATCGCACATTTGCCGAGCGGTTGGCCAACTTCCCTGTAAAGATTGAATATGTGTCGCGGTTTAAGACGGAGAAAGACATTAAAAAAATCATTGCCGACACCAAAGAGGGTAAGGTTAATCTGCTGATTGGCACACACCGCATCGTGAGTAAAGATGTGGAGTTTAAAAATCTCGGACTTCTTGTCATTGACGAAGAGCAAAAGTTTGGTGTGAAAGTAAAAGACCGGCTTAAAGAAATAAAAGTGAATGTAGATGTGCTGACACTCACCGCCACCCCGATACCGCGCACGCTGCACTTCTCCCTCATGGGCGCTCGCGATCTGAGCATCATTGCCACACCTCCTCCTAACCGTCAGCCTGTGACTACTGAGCTGCATACGTATCACGAAGAAATAATTCGCGATGCGGTGAGTCATGAATTACGCAGGGGAGGCCAGGTATTTTTTGTTCACAATCGAGTAAGCGATATTGACAGCATTGCCAATATCATTTACAAATTGGTGCCCGACTCGCGCATCGGCATTGCGCATGGTCAGATGGAAGGTGACAAGCTTGAAAAAGTAATGGTGCGTTTTATTGAAGGCGAGTATGATGTGCTGGTGTCAACCAATATCATCGAGTCTGGTCTCGACATCCCGAATGCCAACACGATCATTATTAACCAGGCACACATGTTTGGTCTAAGTGACTTGCACCAGATGCGTGGTCGCGTGGGGCGATCCAACAAAAAAGCATTTTGCTATTTGCTCACACCACCGGCCTCCGTGCTCACCTCCGATTCGCGTAAGCGCCTCGCTGCGTTGGAAGAATTTTCAGATCTCGGTGACGGCTTTAAAGTGGCCATGCGTGATCTTGATATTCGTGGTGCTGGCAACTTACTTGGCGCAGAACAAAGCGGCTTCATCAACGATCTTGGGTTTGATACCTATCACAAAATCCTGGACGATGCTATTCAGGAGTTGAAAGAAAATGAATTCAAAGAATTGTTTGCCGAAGAGCTTTCTGAAAAAGCAAAGTTGTTTGTACAAGACTGTGTGATTGAAACTGATCTGGAAATACTCATTCCTGATTATTATGTCACCAGCACAAGCGAGCGCCTTCAGTTATACTCCACACTTGACAACATCAAGGATGAGACCAGTCTTACACAATTTACAAATTCATTGAAAGACCGATTCGGTGAAGTGCCTCCTTCGGTAGTGCAATTGATTGACACCGTTAAGTTGCGATGGGCCGGT
>JAIENH010000032.1 GCA_019751475.1 Cyclobacteriaceae bacterium | reverse complement strand
CCGCCTTGTATAATCCAAGCAACAAAAAAATACCCAAATGACTTGACTTCAAACACAGAATCTCAAAAATACATGGTCATTGCGGGCAACGACCCGCAGTCCAAATTTTAGCTCATCTAACCGGGGATTCCGGATTATCCCGATTCATCGGGACGGAATGACAGTACCGTCAAAAGTATTTTTGAGATGGCTTCTAGTCGCCCCCACCTGAAGTTTGCACTTCGTATGAGCTGAGCATGGCTCCAAAGTAGTCGCGGTTCATGCGGGCGATGTTAGTGATCTTAATGTCTTTCGGACATTCCGCTTCGCAAGCACGGGTGTTCGTGCAGGCGCCAAAACCTTCGGCATCCATCTGCGCTACCATCCGCTCTGCGCGCTCTTTGCGCTCGGGTTGGCCTTGCGGCAATAGAGCGAATTGTGAAACTTTTGCACTGACAAACAACATAGCAGAAGCATTTTTACATGCCGCTACACACGCACCACAACCGATGCACTGCGCAGCATCCATAGCTTCGTCAGCTACTTTTTTGGAAACAGGGATCTCGTTGCCATCCGGCACACCACCGGTATTCACAGAGATGTAGCCACCGGCCTGCTGAATACGGTCGAAAGCGGAACGATCCACCACAAGGTCTTTGATCACCGGAAATGCTTTGGCGCGCCATGGCTCTACAGTGATGGTATCGCCATCCTTAAAGCTGCGCATGTGAAGCTGGCACGTGGTAGTTTGCAGCGGACCGTGCGGATGCCCGTTGATGTACATACTGCACATGCCACAGATGCCTTCACGGCAATCGTGGTCAAAGGCCACAGGCTCCTCACCTTTTTTTATCAGGTCGGTGTTGAGAATATCAAACATCTCAAGGAACGACATGTCGGGCGAGGTCTGGACATTATAAGTCTTAAATCCGCCTTTAGTCTTATTGTCTTTTTGTCGCCAAACCTTTACTGTTACTTTCATACCATAATTTGTTTAAAACAAACTTATAAATAGCCATTTTTGACTAGAAAAGTAGCGATTGTTAATTCAATACTGTTCTGTTCCAATAAGTTAATCTCTCTCCATTTCTTGTCAATTAAGGTGAAAATAACAGGAGTATTATTTATTGAAATTCTTGCAAATGCTAAAGCTAAATCTTGAGGTCTTTTAGGTAAATAGACGTGGTATACTTTCTCATGTACTAATGAATTCTTATCCTCCACAATTTTCATCACAGCAATCTGGACACCTTCTTGAAAAACCCTGAACTCACTTTCAGAATTCCCAGTTATTGAAATCTCCCTTTCTTTGTTTCTCTCAATTAATGGCGTAGATTTTAGACTTTGTATCAGTTTATATTCCTCTTCTCTTTTTTCGATTGTATCAGATTTCAAGTTCAAAGAATAGTCATATTTATTAATTATTGAATCTTGATTTTGAATTACTTCCCCCTCAAAGACAATTCCACTCGGCACAAGTAATTTTTCAAGAATGCATTCTTCTTTGGCACAGCCCATACGTTTTCCCTGGCTATTATCAATTTTTAATTCTTTTCCAGAATCCAGAAACTTGATATTGAACCAAGCGTAGCTGCTAAAAAAAGGATTCTTCAATGAATATAACCCTTCCGTAACACTTACTATAGGAGTGTCATTAGTTCCAGAAAAAGTCAAGTCAGCATACCTAAATGCGCTAATTTTACCTTTGACTTTACCCGTAGGTTTATCATCTTTATAGACTATGCCTTTTTTTACTTTATACTGACCAAATACGGTTGAAACAACCAGAACTAGTCCCAAACTGAATACTATATTCCAAGCTACTTTCAACATGGTTAACTATTTATAGCTGCGTTGAGTCAGTTTAACATTTTCAAAAACCAGTGGCTCTTTGTGGAGTTCCTCGGGTTGATTTTCACCTTTAAACTCCCAGGCGGACACGTATGCATACTCATCATCTTTGCGCAAAGCCTCGCCATCGGGTGTGGCCGACTCTTCACGGAAGTGGCCCCCGCACGACTCGGCACGACTAAGGGCATCGTCAACCATCAACTCACCTAACTCTATAAAGTCAGCCACGCGGCCGGCTTTTTCTAACTCCTGGTTCAACTCATTGCCCGATCCCAGCACATTTACATTCTGCCAGAACTCCGTTTTA
>JAIENH010000701.1 GCA_019751475.1 Cyclobacteriaceae bacterium | reverse complement strand
TCATTTCTGATCACGATGCTGTTGTTGCTAGTGCCGGAGTTGGCAACACTTATCAATTACTTCCCAGAGGCAGTCTCCAAAATCCACCTGGTATACTCCATTGTATTTTGCATTAGCATGGTGTTAATGGCTTACGCATTTCTCTTTCGAGCCGATTTAATCCTGGATGTGTTTATTCAATATCTCTTTGCAGCGAGCTTCGCGTTGATCTTGCTGGTGCTGTTTAAGGTATCTGTTATGTTTTTAGCAGCCCTAAACCTGGTGATAGGTGTTTACTGGTACAGGAAACACTTTTACACCTTTGAGCCGACCTCCGAAAATTCATCCTTGGAATAGGATAAACTACTCTTTTACAATCGCGCTCCGGTTAGTCAAATTACTTTACCACGTAGAATAACCTGATCAACGAGGGAACTACCAAAGCTGTAAGGAAGAAAAGCAAGCGAAGGCATCGGTTTGGTGATAAATACATTTGCCATTTTACCCACTGTGATGCTGCCGTGAGTTTGCAATAAGTCGAGGGCATAGGCTGTATTGATGGTTGTGGCATTGATCGCTTCCTCAGGAGTGAGCTTCATTTTGATACACGCCAGCGAGAGCATTAACAACATGTTGCCCGAAGGAGCGCTGCCAGGATTATAGTCTGATGCCAGTGCAAGAGGAAGCCCGGCTGCGATCATGGTGCGCGCTGGTGGAAACGGCAAGCCCAGGAAAAAAGCAGCCCCCGGCAACGCAGTAGGCATCACCGTGGTGCCTTTGAGAAGCTGAATTTCTTCCTCGCCAATGTTTTCTAAATGGTCAACGCTGATAGCACCTGCCTTCACTCCTGTCTGCACTCCTCCGGAGCGGTGCAATTGGTTAGCATGAATGCGCGGTCGCATACCAAATTTCTTTCCACGCTCTACAATTTGTTCCGTCTCTTCCGGTGAGAAGAAGCCTTGCTCACAAAATACATCAATGTAATCGGCCAGCTTTTCTTCCGCGACAGCGGGTATCATCTCATTCAGAATGATGTTGATGTACTCTTCTTTCTTTTTGTCTTTCGGCACTGCATGCGCACCTAAAAATGTAGTCTTCACCGTCAAAGGTGTTTCTCGACCAATTCGCCTCGCTACGCGAAGCATCTTTAATTCATCTTTTACGGTAAGTCCATAGCCGCTTTTAATTTCCACAGCGCCCGTACCCGATTGAATGATTTCATGAGCCCTGGGTAATGACCGGTCAAACAATTCATCTTCTGAAACTGATTGCAATTTTCTGGCAGAATTCAAAATACCTCCTCCTCTAGCTGCAATCTCCTCATACGAAGCTCCTTTGATCTTCATCACGAATTCTTCTTCGCGTGAACTTGCATACACCAGGTGCGTGTGGCTGTCTACAAAACTGGGAAACACAAAACACCCGGACGCGTCAATCTCCTGATCAGCATGAATGCCCGGCAAGGACGACATTGGGCCAAAGGAAGAAATGCGTTCACCCTCAATAATCAGAAAAGCATTTTCAAGAACAGGAAGTTCTCCAAGCTCAGCCCCAGCGAAAAAGTGTGGCGTGGCGACCCGTACCTGCACAAGGCCTTTGATGTTTTTAATGAGCAGGTCGGCCCTCATTGGATTTTAATCAATGGACATCAATTCGCCATTTCGAAAGTAAACGAACGGCACTTGCAGGTTATCGCGATGAGGTGAAAGATGGTAGCCTTTGGTGAGATACACAGGTAGGAGTCCGTCTTTAAGCAGGCTATCTTGAAAGTAGACACCGTACTTGCTCAACGCATGACCAATAAACATCATACACTCAAAACCGATTTTTGAATAGTTCATGTAGTCGGGAGGGTAAGCACCATGCGTTTTGATAAACCGCTTTCGGAAATCGATAAAGGCAGGGCTGTTGTACGGTGTATAGTTAGGCGCAGCAATCACCATGTGCAACTTTTCATACTTACCTAAATCAACCGAAGGATTGTCCAGCCAGGATTCTGAACCGACAATCACCACGGAGTCGCCCCGGGTCTCCACGCTGCTGATCACTTTGGTATAAATCAGCGGATTATCCGAAGCCACGAAGATTCTGCCAATGCTGTCGATCTTCATCTTAAATTGAATTGGGTTCTTGTATTCATCAAACTCAGTT
>JAIENH010000535.1 GCA_019751475.1 Cyclobacteriaceae bacterium | reverse complement strand
ATCAGCTTCTTCGTTTGGTGATAAATCTTTTTCGTTAAGCTTAGCCAGTATAAAGTTGTCGATTTCGTTTTTAGGCCAATCGCTTGATGTCGTTGGCACGGGATAAGCTTTGGGCGGTATGAGGGCCCAATGAGGTTGATAGACGGCACCTTGCCGGATCCACTTTTCGATCAGCTTAACTTCAAACTCCGTCAGCGCCAGGTTTGACGATGGCGGTGGCATAAGGTACGATGTGTCTGTAGAACTGATTCGCAGAAATACTTCTGATTCATCCGGCTTTCCCGGAACCAATGCATGTGCACCTGGATTTTTCTTGAGGGCAGCCATGGCATCTGTCTCCAGATCAAGACGCAAGTCTGCTTTGCGCTGGCGCGCGTCTGGTCCGTGACACTTAAAACACCGGTCAGAAAAAATCGGGCGGATGTGGAGATTGTATTCTACCAATTCAGGCATCTCCGCACTCTGCCCACCGGATGAGCAACGTTGCAGCATCAGCCCCAATGTGACGAATAGCAAGAAAGAGAGAAGTACGCCTGTTCGGAGTTTCATTGAGTGAAATTACTAAAAGATGACTGTGACCGAAAGAAATAAAAAAGACCTTTCCGCGACTGGCGGAAAGGTCTTTCTCAATGGTCGGGTTGGTTTAACCCTGAAAGGCGCCCGCAAATTCTTTTGCGAAGTCTTCCAGCTTGATCTTACCCAGCGTGGCCGGGCGGTTCTTCCAGTAATCTTCCTGGACTTTACCATTGCGAATACCAGCTCCTAACTCCATGTAGCCGTTAGCAATGGTTTGGCTCAAACCGCTTTGAAGCATTCCATTGAGAGCATCGGCATCCTTGAATTCCACCCATGGGGTGCCAGGCTTACCTACGGCCTTGCCCAATACTTCGGCAATCTCTTTCGGGTGGCGCTCATCGCTGGCGATGTAGCGGATTGAATAACCTTTAAACTTCAGCCCAAGAAATTCCTCTGCTACAACATCAGCAATATCGTTGGTATGCACCATCACCAGCTTTTCATCGGTGCTGCCAAAATTTGAACCGACAATGTTCATATTTTTAATCAGCGGCAGCATGCCAAACAGGTTGTAGTAGAAGTAAGAAGGCCGGAGCACTTTTACATTTACATCTTTCAATTCAGCGAGCTTCTCTTCGGCATAACCAAGTCCGTCCACCGGGCCGGCCCCTTTGCGGAGGTGAGCACCAATGCTGCTTAACAGGACAACGTTTTTCACTCCATTGCTTTTGATGCTGTCGATATAGTTGTGTACTACTTTTTGCTGATAGGTCAGCCACTCACCCGTGAGCGCCCAGTTCGGAGGCACCATCAGGTACACGGCATCCGCACCGGCAAAGGCACTCGTAATAAAGGCTGTGTCTTGCACGGAGCCCACGGCTGCCTTTGCACCTAGGGCTTCGATATATTTTACACGCTCTGTGTTGGAAGTGATAACTGTTACAGAATGACCAGCTTCAATTAGTTTTTTGGTCACCGGCTTGCTGATGTGCCCGATAGACCCAGTAATGACATACTTCATAGGTAAGGATTAGTTTATAATGTACGTCATCAACGAAAAAACTTATCGCAAAAGTTCGGTGGAACTGATTAATTCTTCTTGAAATTTTTTACCCACTCGCGCGCATTTACAAACGCGGCCATCCACGGGCCAACTTCATCCGTCTTTTTGGAACGAGTGTAATGAGGCCAATTCCAGGGAAAAAGGGAACGCTCAATATGGGGCATGATGGCCAAATGACGTCCATCGTGCGAGCAAAGAGCAGCCACGGAATACGCTGAGTCGTTGGGATTTCCGGGATACTCATTATAAGAATAAGTCGCGGCCACATGATACGGGGCCAGACTGTCTAACACAAATTTTCCTTCACCATGCGCTACCCACGCTCCAAGTCGCGCGCCTGCCAGTGATTGAAACATGACAGAATTGTTTTGGGGGATGGTGAGGTTCACAAAGATGGACTCAAATTTTCCGGAACCATTGTGATGCATCTTCGGATGCTCACGCATGGCCATGTCACGGTAGACCAGTCCTAACTCCATCATTAACTGACAACCGTTACACACGCCCAGGCTGAGGGTGTCCTTTCGATTATAAAAATTATCAAGAGCTG
>JAIENH010000027.1 GCA_019751475.1 Cyclobacteriaceae bacterium | reverse complement strand
GATACCTTTGGTATTGGCTGAAATTTTTTCTTGTAATTGATTATTGAACAGCAACAACACCGTAATGACCGCGATGCCAAGTGCCAGGAGAAAACAATTGAGCACGGTGTTCATCGGCCGTGCCTTCAAATAGCTCCAGGCCAGTGAAAGTAGATTCATGGAGCGGTGAGTTGGAGTTGGTTTTTAATTTTGGACTTTAGTCGCTGATCATGCGTAGCCACCACGAGAGTCGCGTTGTTTTGCGTAGAGGTTTGTAAGAGTAGATCAATGACACGATCGCAGTTTCTATCATCTAGGGCTGAAGTAGGCTCATCAGCTATGATGACAGACGGGCGATTGATAACGGCCCGCGCGATGGCCACCCGCTGTGCCTGGCCCTGGCTTAAAGATTTTACATTGACGTCTTTCTTTTCCGTAAGTCCCAATTCCTTTATCACTTCTTCAACCCGCTGTTCGCTTTGTGGAAGGCCGGCCATAAAAGGCGCCATCAATAAATTCTTCTTTACGGACAAGGCGCTGATGAGGTGATTTCTCTGGAAGATAAATCCATAGTGCTTTCCGCGAAAGCGGTCTAGCGCCACTTCTGAAAGTTGTGTGATGTCGGTGCCGTTTACTTCAATTTTGCCTTGTTGGGATTTCAGGAGACCGCCAATCAGGTGAAGCAGCGTGGTTTTGCCGCTTCCTGATTCTCCCAGTAACAGCCAGTGTGCACCTTGATTTATGACAGTGTCCTGAAAACTAATACTCTTTCCCTTCGGGTATGTGTAGGCTAATGATGAGACTGCAATCATTGAGTTCTAAATATAATCCGTAATTTTTGAATACATTTATCTAGTAGCAGTGCACCATTTCCAAGAATTAACCTAAATATGAAAGACTTCTTTTCAAACGAAAAGTTGGTGTTCCGGCTAAGCGTCATAACAATAACATTTTTTTCTTTCTTGTTCTTTAATGCTTACTATTTAAAGTCCGCTCACCATAATTGGCGTGTTTCAGGAATTATTGACGTTACCGCTTATGTTTGGTCAGTTGATCCTACTCGTATTTGCTTTTGTACAATGTAAGAAAGCAAAATGGAGTGTACATAGTTATCCAATATATTCGCTCGTCATATTAATTATATGCACAACGGTTACGTGGGCAGGACTCTTGTTTAAATGGCCTGTCTAATTTCGCTTCAGTGGTTCGTAATTTTTAAACGGTGAAATACTTACTTTTTCCATGGCCGTGCGATACGCAGGCCACTGCTTCTCATAGAATGCATTGACGCGGTCGAGCACATGGCGGGTCTGATCTTCTGCTTGCTTAAACACGCGCTGATCGGTGGTACCCACAGGATCTTTGGATGAACCGATAAAGAATTGAGCCGTGCCAATGTAAGAAACAGGCGTAGGGTCAGGTGAGCGAACAATGCCCTGACGTTTGTCTTCTTTTCCGAGGATGTAGTCCAGCACAGCATTTACTGAATCTTTTATGGCCTTGGTCTTCTCACCTGCTTCCTTCAAGTCATCGCGCTTGGCTTCCTTGATTTTTTTCTCGTACTCGTCTGCAATTTCCTTCGATTCGCGTAAGCGCTCTGTAGCCTGGGTGGCCAGGCCCGTCATCTTCTGCAAATCTTTAAGCATAGCATATCGCGACTCCAAGATCGGGCCCATGTTTTGAAAGCGCGGGTCTGATTTCACTGTGATCATAGTCGAGTCTTTCTGATTGCCGAAGGTCAATCGTACTTTATACGCACCCGGAAGTACCTGCGGGCCGCCAGGTTCTGGTGCATTCGGCCGGGCCTTCTCACGCGAAGGTTGGCGTTCACCTTTCTCATTCATACCCCACGTCATCCGGTTGAAGCCGTTGTCTTCGGGTGCCTTTACTTTGACGGTGCGGATTTTATCGCCCTTCATGTTGAAGACTTCGAGCGTAAGCGAATCATACTTGATCTTGGGCTTCTCGTCTTTCTTCTCTTCGGGTTTTTTGTCAGCAGCAGGCTTATCTTCTTTCTTCGCTTCAGCTTTCTTGCCTTTATCGTCTGCTTTCTTTTCGTCAGTTTTTACTTCTGGTTTCTCTTCGGGTTTGTTAATGATGTAGGATATCATCGCACCATTGGGCCGATTCTGTCCTTCAAACAAAGCA
>JAIENH010000352.1 GCA_019751475.1 Cyclobacteriaceae bacterium | reverse complement strand
GAAGTTTAAACCAAAAACAGAGAAACGTTTTCGGCTGCAAGCCAATTACACACAGAAAGAAAAACTGGAAGCGTTGTTCGAACAAGTTGCGGCCAAGCCTAAGCAAGAGGCCGTGCTGCTAAAATACTTGCAGGAAGTTCCCGTATTTCAAAATCCTGCACTGAATGACAAAGGCATTTCAAAGAGTGGCTTGCTATCGGAAGATATTTCTGAATCTGCCGTGCATACGCTTGTCAAAAATAAAATACTGGAAGAATTTGAGATCATTGTTCCTCGCTTTGGATTTGAAGAGGTGACAACAACTCATCCGTTGTTGCTGAGTGAGAAACAAGAAGAAGCGCGAAACAAAATTCTGGAGGGGTTTGAGAAACAGGGCACAGCCTTGCTTCACGGCATCACGGGCAGTGGAAAAACAGAAATTTATATCGACCTGGTGCGCAGGGCTTTAGAGGGCGGATCGCAAGTACTCTACCTTTTACCAGAAATAGCGCTCACCACCCAGATCGTACAGCGGCTTAAGAAAATTTTTGGCCCACTCATGGGTGTGTATCATTCCAAATTCTCCGATAATGAACGCGTAGAGGTATGGAATGGTGTGCTCAGTGGCAAATTCAAATTTGTTGTTGGGGTACGGTCATCTGTGTTTCTTCCCTTCGATGACTTGGGACTGATCATCATAGATGAAGAACACGATCCATCCTACAAGCAACACGACCCGGCCCCCCGTTATCACGCGCGTGATACAGCACTCGTTATGGCGCAACACCATCATGCCAAAGTATTGCTGGGCACAGCCACGCCCTCGTGCGAGAGCTACTACCTGGTAAAAACCGGTAAAATGGGATTCGCTTCGCTGTCAGAACGCTTTGGTGAAGCCGTGCTTCCGGAAATTGTCTTTGCCAATCTTTCGCAAGAGCGAAAGCAAAAAACAGTAAAGGGAGAATTTTCTTCACTTCTGCTAAAGGAAATTCAGGAGACCGTTCAGCAACAGCAGCAAGTCATTTTATTTCAAAACAGAAGAGGTCATTCGCCTCTCGTACAGTGTGAAGACTGCGCATGGGTACCAACTTGCATTAATTGTGCCGTGGGCCTTACCTATCATCAATACAGACATGCGCTCATTTGCCATTACTGTGGCTACCGTGAAGAGTTACCCAAGCAATGCCCCGTGTGTTCGTCCAAGCGCATTCTCACCCTTGGCTATGGCACAGAGAAATTGGAAGAAGAATTGAAACTGTATTTCCCGGAAACGACCGTTGGCCGGATGGATCTGGATACAACAAGAACTAAGAGTGGCTATGAATCGATCATTGGAGATTTTGAAAAAGGCAGCACTCAAATTCTTGTAGGCACGCAAATGGTGACAAAAGGCCTTGACTTTGATAATGTAAATCTCGTGGGTGTGTTTGATGCTGACCGGATGATGCATTATCCCGACTTCCGGTCGTATGAAAGAGCATTTCAATTAATTGTTCAGGTGAGTGGGCGTGCCGGAAGAAGGGATAAGCGAGGCAAGGTGATTGTGCAAACAGCAAACCCCAAGCATCCAATCTTTGGATACATCCTACAACATAATATCATCGGGTTTTTGGATGAGCAACTTCATGACCGCGAGTTGCACGCCTATCCACCCTTTACAAGACTGATCGAGTTAACCATCAAACATACCGACAAGGCCATTTGCCGAAAGGCAGCCGACCGGCTCACGCAAGAGTTGAAGAAACGATTGGGAGGATTGAAAATCATGGGGCCAGGCGAGCCCATCATTTCAAAAATCAGAAATGAATTTTTAAATACTATTCTCTTAAAAATACCTCGCAACCAGGGCAAACTCAGCATCATCAAATCAATACTAGCCGAACTTGCCGAGACCACACTCACTCAGAAAGAATTTAGAAATGCCAAGATTGTGTTTGACGTAGACCCTGTATAGCAACTACTTTACTTCCACATACGATACCTGACGAAAAGGAACACCGGCATCGGTAACACCTTCAACAATAATCCGGTAGCGCGTTTCAAGGTCAGCCGCAAAAAACGAAAGACTCGCCTTTCCATCCACACCGGTCACTACATCAGGCTTCCAGAAAACAGTCGTGCGAAAGTCAGGTGTGGTATCTGTTGATG
>JAIENH010000364.1 GCA_019751475.1 Cyclobacteriaceae bacterium | reverse complement strand
CTTGGTACGTTCAATGGATAAGTGCACCAGGCGTGTGATCAATTCGGTAAACGAGACACCCCGCTCTCGCCACATCATCGGGTACATGCTTGAGTTGGTAAAGCCTGGGATAGTATTGATCTCGTTCACAAAAACATCGCCCTGCTCAGTATAAAACAGATCGACCCGGGCATAGTCTTCACACTTTAGCGCTTGAAAAGACCGGATAGACACGCTTCGGATTTTTTCTACAGCTTCCTTGGGTAATTTGGCCGATACATCGATGGTCACCGCCTTCCCGTCTACATATTTGGCATCGAACGTATAAAACTCATAGTCTTTGCTAATGATGATTTCGCCCGGATGAGAAGCCTGAGCGGGTGAATTGCCAAGGATGGCACACTCAATCTCACGGCCTTTTACAAAACGTTCAAACAGCAGTTCCTGATCATAGCGAAAGGCTTCTTCCACTGCTTTCGCGAAATCAGCTTTCGATTTCACCTTGGTAACACCTACAGAAGAACCAAGACTCGCAGACTTTACCATAAACGGCAGGCCCAGTATATTCTTCACTTCTTCGAATGATGGTTTTTTAGCATCCAGAAAATGAGACGGAATAAAATCCGTTACCGGAATACCCGATTCTTTCAGAAGTCGCTTGGCCACAATTTTATTCATGGATAGGGATGAGCCCAGTACGCCCGTACCAACAATTGGCAAGTCAAGGGCTTTCATCATACCCTGTACGCTACCGTCTTCACCATCCGTGCCATGCAGCACGGGAAACACAACGTCCGCTTTGATTTTGGTTGCTCCACTTTTCAGCAGCGGCTTCTTGGGGTCAAGGTCAATGCTGAGCGGCTTACCTTTTTCGATGGATTTGTTTACATCTTTGGTGAGATACCATTTACCCTTTTTGGTAATGCCGATGGGCACCGGGTTGAACTTCTTGCGGTCAATGAATTCATAGATGTTCCGGGCCGAATTGATAGACACACCGTGTTCCACCGAGCGGCCCCCGTACAGAATAGCAACTGTAATTTTACCCATGCAGTTTAAATCGTTTCAAAGATAGAAATTCCCGTCAATGCCCGATGAAAACTTTCGTTGCAGTGATTTGATTGTCGATTTGCAGACGGAAGAGATAAATTCCGGTCGGCTGGTTACTCAGATCGAAGTAGTAGGTTTGATTGAGGGTAGCGGGAAGGATGTTATCCGCGATAAGCTGACCCATAAGAGAATATACTTGCAGGCGCACGTCTTTTTTCTCCGGTAAGTTGAATGTAAGAGCTACATCGGATTGAAGATCGCGACTGGAGTAGTAAAGTTGATAGGGAACGGAGGTAACGGGCGGGTTGATGTCACTGCCCGCAAATATTTCAAGGTTATCCAGGTAGAGATTATTGCCGTTTTGGTTGGTGACTACAAATGCAAGGCGCACGTTACTCTTGCCCGACATGGTATCCAGTCTAACATAGGATCTACGCCAATCGGTTAAGACAGATGGTGTCCAGGCAGAAGATGAATTGGTGATGCTGAATTCGGTTCCTTCACGGTCGTAGAGTACCGTTTTGTACGTCAGACCGCAATCATCGGAGCCAAGAATTTTGAGACGCTCTGTCGCAGGTGCGTTTAAGGCATAACTTTCATCAAAAAATAAACTGTGCTTCTGATATCGTGTGAGATCAAGCACCGGACTCACGAACCAGGCTTCGTCTCCTTTTCTTGTGTTCGTAAATCCTGTGTAAACAATTGATTGCCTTTTATTCGTTGCCACGGATTGCCAGGTTGCTGCCGAAGGAGGTGAGGCAATAATCCACGGCTTTTCCTGCGGATTGTCAAATGTTACGCGCAGGGGGGTGGCATCGGTTGATCGATCGAGGTAGCTGTTGAATGCCAGAGTATTGTTGGACGGTGAAGAATCGGGCAGGCCGTTGGGATTATTGACAGAAAGCGTGATGGGATTATTTCCTGGATTGAGTGAAACGGCATTCAGGTTGAAATTTTTCTGTTCTCCTAATGCCAGTTGAACGTTGTTAAAATCTTGTCTCACCACTGCGCCTCCGTTGAGGCTGTACTGCATTTGAAAACTAGTGACGGGTACTGTACTGAAGTTCTTGATGGTAAATTGAATAACCGG
>JAIENH010000036.1 GCA_019751475.1 Cyclobacteriaceae bacterium | reverse complement strand
AATCCTCAACTCATTCGTGTGGATACCAAGTCGGGTCATGGTTCGTCAAACTTGTCGAAGGCGCTGGATGCGACAGCCGACCAGTTTGCATTTACGTGGTATAACATGGGCATTATTCCACCCATGGTGAAGAAAGACATGTGATTGAACCAAGTGGGACTAATTGCGTAATTTTGATACGCGTGCACTCCACCAACATCGTAAATTATGGAAACTACTATTCGCATTAACACTGATAAATTGACGCCCGATATTGTAGAGGGGATAAAAAAAATGTTTCCGCACAAGACAGTAGACATCACCATTCAGTCGGCTGACGATACTGAATTTATTCTTAGCAATCCATCATTTGCAAAAGAACTGGAACAAAGAATGCAAGATTATCAGAAGAAGAAAGAAACTATTGCCTTAAAAGCTGAAGAGCTGTTGTGAGAAACATTGAGTTTGTTCCAAAAGCTTTCAAGGAGTATCAGGACTGGATCCAAACCGACCGAAGAACTGCGCTAAGAATTGGCGATCTGATAAAAGATATTTTGCGAAATCCGTTTGAAGGTCTAGGAAAACCAGAGCCACTCAAACATCAATTCAAAGGTGCTTGGAGTAGACGTATTGATCAAGAGCACAGGTTAATCTATTTGGTCAATGACAATACAATTGTTATTCTCTCTTGCTATTCGCATTATAACTAAACCCTACTCGTTTAAAATCCAATGTCTCAACTGATAACCATACGTTCCGGGCGTAAAGAAGATCTTCCTCGGGTCTTAGAACTTGTGAAAGAACTGGCAACGTATGAAAAAGCTCCTCACGAGGTAATTAACACCGTGGCACTCATGGAGCAGGATGGCTTTGGTCCCAATCCGATTTACGGATTTTTTGTGGCGGAAAATACGCGTGGCATCGTTGGCTTGTCGCTTTACTACTGGCGCTACTCCACTTGGAAAGGCAAGCGCCTCTACCTGGAGGACATTATTGTAACCGAGAGCGAGCGGGGCAGCGGTATTGGCAAACTCTTATTTGACCGCACCATGCAACACGCAGTAGATGAAAACTGCAGCGGCATGATGTGGCAGGTGTTGGAATGGAACGAGCCTGCCATTAACTTTTACCGGAAGTACGGAGCCAAGCTGGACGATGAATGGACTAATTGTAATTTGGAGCGCGACCAGATTCAATCCCTGCTCGGCAGCATCAATAAATAATTCGTTAAGTCTTACTCACAAGCATTTTATAAAATCGGCTAGTGAGTTGGCTCAGGCAGGTCAGCGTATTCACTCTTGGTAGCATTGATCCGCTCGCGTACTATTTCAAATGTGGCAGCCGTAGGTTTTACATTTATGAATTTATCAATGATAACACGATGGCGATAGATCACCAACGTGTTCTCAACGGCAGGGTTAATACGGTTGAGATACATGTCGCTTGCCTTGTCATCGCAAGAAGGCACAAACGTCAGCGCGGTATTTTTGATGTTCAACATTCTTCCGAGTTGCTCCAATTCTTTTTGTCGGGCTACCCGGTCAAAGCCCCGATCATTGGCATAAACAAAATATGCCTTCAAATACTTTGACTGACTCGTGCTTTCCGTTTCCAGGAATGTGAGCCATGCTTTTATCTCAGTCCAATCAGGGCGATTGCCAACAAAATAGACAATGCCATGATAGCGGCCATACTTACACACCGGGCAAGTCTGGGTGCCACGATCAGAACCCCACGCATGAAAGGACGTAAAGGAAGGTTGCTCTTCACCTATCTTCAACCCGGACGCGGGGCCTGCCTCATCCTGCGAAGGATAGTTGGGAATATTCAGACCAAGAACAACATTATGCTCAGCAATCTGTGTCTTGCCTGAAAGTACTACGCGTAACAGCCCGCTTCCTCCGCGGTTTTCTGGTACCCAGCCTGATCGCTTCTTCTTGAGCACGCGCACATCATCATCAAAAATCAAGTCATCGATATAGTATTCATTGGCGAGCTTCGGTTCTTTGATGAGTACGTGTATATGCGCGGGCTCGTTGGCAGAAGGATACGGTGCCGGGCGACTGGTATAAATCCGGTAGGCGCCCGAGCCATCTGTCTTAACCCAACCCCGAATGTGGCCATGGTGCGTGTT
>JAIENH010000327.1 GCA_019751475.1 Cyclobacteriaceae bacterium | reverse complement strand
TGATTTGATAAGGGCAAACGTGATCGCATAGGAATCAAAGTAAAAGCGGAGTCCGTAGATGTAATCGGTAGGGCTGATAATGCCCGTGATGGAGCCAACCAGATACCCTCCCAACAAAGCACATACCCCGGCAATTACTACCAGCAGGGGATACATGAGAATCGAGGCAATTATCTTTGGAAAAACGAGATATGAGACTGAGTTAATACCCATTACTTCCAATGCATCAATTTGCTCGGTTATGCGCATCGTACCTAAACCGCCTGCCATGCTGGAACCGACTTTACCTGCATAGATCACAGCAATAATGGTAGGGGAGAGTTCAAGCACAGTCATCTCTCGCACCACCTGCGAGATCACATATTTTGGAATGAGCGGACTCACCATATTATAGGCCGTTTGAACGGTAGTCACAGCCCCCATAAACGAAGCCACTAAGGCCACGAGCGAGATGGACTTTACTCCGATTTGTACCGACTCTTCTAGTATCAGGTTGTAATAGGTCTTGAATGACTCCCTTCGCACGACAAGGGTGCCTAAAAAAATCATGTATCGTCCGAATTCCTTCATGGAAACTTTTAACTTGCCCTAAAGATAAAATAAATTCCATGAGTAAACTGGCAGTTGTTACGGGAGGAACGAAGGGTATTGGTCGTGCCATTATTGAGAAGTTTGCTTCTGAAAAATTTGATATTGTTACCTGTTCACGCAAGCCCGATGAGCTAGCGGCATGCCTTCGTCACCTTGAGTCTGCCTATCAAGTGAAGGCTTACGGCTGGCCTACCGATATGTCTATGCGGGAGCAGGTGAAATCATTTACTCAAAGTGTAAATAACCTAGGTCGCCCCATCGATGTGCTCGTGAATAATGCAGGTTTTTTCACTCCGGGCGAGGTAACAAAAGAAGCGGAGGGCACATTGGAGAGCATGATTGATGCTAACGTGTACAGTGCCTACCATGCCACCCGCGGACTCGTGGAAGGCATGAAAGCAAGGCGATCGGGTCATATCATCAATATGTGTTCTATTGCCAGCATCAAAGCCTATCCGAACGGTGGCAGCTATGCCATTTCTAAGTTTGCCCTGTTGGGATTTTCAAAAGTACTTCGGGAAGAGTTAAAGGAGTTTGGCATCCGTGTCACGGCTGTGCTGCCGGGGGCCACCCGCACCTCAAGCTGGGATGGCATCGATCTGCCCGAAGAACGATTTATGAAACCGGAAGATGTGGCAGATGCGATATTTTCAGCTTATTCTCTTTCAACGCGCAGCGTGGTAGAGGAAATCCTGATTCGGCCTCAGTTGGGCGACATTTAGAATATTTTAGTTGACTGATTTTCGGTTTCTAGCCCATTTATTTGGCATTTATTCAAAACAAAAATGATTTTGAATGGGTTAACTTTGTGTAAATGCCAACATCTGTGAATGCTGTAGTCGAAAGCACAAAGAAGTACTGCAATAGCCTGGTACAATATAGTCGGAGAAAGTCTCGTGAGGTTAACATTGGAGGAGTGCCGCTGGGGGGTAATAATCCAATACGGGTGCAATCGATGACCACGGTAGATACAATGGACACGTTGGGCTCCGTTGAGCAAACCATCCGCATGGTGGAGGCAGGGTGTGAGTATGTGAGGATCACTGCGCCCAGTATAAAAGAAGCCCAAAATCTTGCTGAGATTAAGAAAGAACTTCGTGCTCGTGGGTACACCGTGCCGCTGATCGCTGATATTCATTTTACTCCCAATGCAGCTGAATTAGCAGCGCGAATTGTAGAAAAGGTGCGGGTGAATCCCGGTAACTATGCCGACAAAAAGAGATTTGAAGAGATTGAGTATACAGATATTGCGTACGAAGCTGAACTTGATCGAATTCGGGAAAAATTTACGCCACTCGTAAAAATCTGTAAGGAGTATGGTACGGCCATGCGCATTGGCACGAATCACGGTTCACTATCGGATCGGATTATGAGCCGTTATGGCGATACGCCTCTTGGCATGGTAGAGTCAGCGCTTGAGTTCTTGCGCATTTGCAATGACTTAAACTACCACGAGATTGTTTTGTCGATGAAAGCCAGCAATCCACAAGTTATGATACAAGCATATC
>JAIENH010000245.1 GCA_019751475.1 Cyclobacteriaceae bacterium | reverse complement strand
GTCTGTCACTTTGCCCGTTATAGCAGCTGCGGCCGCACTCAACGGGCTCGCCAAAAATGTTCGCGACTTGGGCCCTTGTCGCCCTTCAAAGTTCCGGTTGGACGTGCTGATGCAATATTTTCCTGCCGGCACTTTGTCCTCATTCATGCCTAAACAAGCCGAGCAGCCCGGACTGCGCAACTCAAAGCCAGCGGCTTCGAAGATTTTATCAAGCCCTTCCTGCCTTGCCTGCGCTTCCACCTGTTTCGATCCTGGTATTATCCACACTTCAACATGACCTGCTTTTTTTTTTCCTCTCACCATGGAGGCCACCAAACGCAAATCTTCAATGCGGGCGTTGGTGCAACTGCCGATGAACACGTAGTCAACCGGTTTGCCCAATAGTGCCGAGCCTGGCTGCAAGCCCATGTACTCCAATGATTTTTTGAAAGACGTTTGCTCGTTAATTTCTTTCAGCTCTTCCACGGTAGGAATCCGGTCGGTGACTTTGATGCCCATGCCAGGGTTGGTGCCATACGTGATCATCGGAGCGATGTCGGCCGCATCAAATTTCAAAACTGAATCGTAGGCAGCGCCTTCATCAGTCACCAGTTTTTTCCATTCAGCTACATTTTGATCAAACGCTTCACTTTGTGGGGCAAATTTTCTTCCCTTGATGTAGTTAAAAGTCGTTTCATCCGGGGCAATCAATCCGCCACGGGCACCCATCTCAATACTCATGTTGCAAATGGTCATGCGCGCTTCCATGCTGAGACTGCGAATGGTGTCGCCCGCGTACTCAACAAAAAAACCAGTGGCACCACTGGCTGAAATTTTGGAGATGATGTATAAGATGATATCCTTACTAACGACTCCTTTGCCTAAGCGTCCGTTGATTTCAATTCGCATCGTCTTCGGCTTGTACTGCAACACACATTGGGTGGCCAACACTTGCTCCACTTCACTGGTGCCGATGCCGAAGGCAATATTTCCAAAAGCACCGTGCGTGCTCGTGTGACTGTCACCACACACAATCGTCATGCCCGGCAAAGTCAAGCCAAGTTCCGGCCCGATGATGTGCACGATGCCCTGATACGGATGACCGAGATCGTATAAATCAATACCAAACTCTTTACAATTCTTTCGCAGCGTTTCCACCTGATGACGCGATAACGCTTCCTTGATCGGCAGGTGCTGATCTTTGGTCGGCACATTGTGATCGGCCGTGGCTGTAGTGCGCGATACATTGAACACCGGCAAGTTGCGTTGACGCAATCCGTCAAATGCCTGCGGGCTGGTGACTTCGTGAATAAAATGCCGGTCGATGAATAAAGCATCGGGGTAGCCTTCTGCCCGCTTCACCACGTGGCTGTCCCAGATTTTTTCAAAGATTGTTTTAGGTCGATTCACAACAAGTGTTAGTTCGTGCGTGCCTGCTTAAAATAAAACTGCCCCGTCAAAACCGAAGTCTTGACGGGGCGTCTTTTTGCAATTACGAATGTACAGTTTTTCTGGTGGTCGATCTGTTATTCGACTAAAAATATTTCAATCGCTTACAAGTGTTAGTTTGAATAGCAAGAATAAAAAACTGCAGGCAGCTCTACAGCAATTCGGCATCCGATGAGATTGTCACCTTCAATGCCTTGGAGATGATACAATTTTTCTCTGCACTTTTTGTGACCTCTTCAAATTGCTGCGCGGTGATGCCCGGCACTTTTCCTTTGATGTAGAGATGAATGCCCGTTACATCAAGACCTTCGAGCGTCAACGTTGCAACCGTGTCAAGTGAAGTGGGCACGATTCCTTTTTGCCCAAGCGTAGCGCTCACGGCCATGGTAAAACAGCCCGCATGTGCTGCGGCCAATAATTCTTCGGGGTTGGTGCCCACGCCATCTTCAAAACGGGTCTTAAATGAATACTGCGTTTTGTTGAGTACGGTACTCTGCGATGAAATATTTCCTTTACCGGTTTTCAAATCGCCTTCCCAATGTGCCGATGCTGTGCGTTTCATAAGTGTTTTATTGTTTCTATTTTGGTACCAATACTTTTTTTCATGCCCGCATCTAGTTGGGGAAGTACACGAGAATTGCAATATAACGGTTCATAGAGGGAATTATAG
>JAIENH010000766.1 GCA_019751475.1 Cyclobacteriaceae bacterium | reverse complement strand
TCGTGGTCTTCAATTTTAATTTCTTCCATTTTGTTTACACGTTAATTCGTGTAAACCTATTTCAGGACGAGACACTCTTCAATGGCTGAAAACAATTTGGTAGAGATGTGTTTCTTCAACAAGTAGCCCGAAGCCCCAGCACAGATGGCATCAAACACGTGCTGGTTATCGTCAAACACGGTAAGCATGAGGATAGGTATTTCTTTGTTGATGCTACGAACTTTTGTGACCGCTTCAATGCCCGTCATGCCGGGCATGTCAATGTCCATGATGAGTAAATCGGGAGCGAAAGAATTTAAGTGAGAAGTGACTTCAACAGGATTTATAAACGCACCGGCAAAGTTTTACTTGTTGATTTAAGCGCAACATCGATTGGATGCTTTCGCTCAGCAACGGATTGTCCTCATACAAAAGAACGGAATGGACCATAAAATCAAAATAGACTCCTAAAGGTTATTTATTTTGAGCAATCGCGGTATCGCATCATCATGCGATGGGTAGCTGTAGCTCCACTTCAGTCCCTTTGCCTATTTCACTTTTGATAGTCAGAGTGCCACCTACTTCCGTTGCTCGTTCGCGTTGGTTGCGAAGCCCGTTACCTGCTTTTATAGTAGCCTCATCGAATCCTTTTCCATTGTCGCTGACTATTAATGTCTGTATCTGGGGGAAAATCCCTCGCCTTTAGGCGAAGACTTTAGTTTAATAATTTTGTATGAAGCGAACACTAGATGACTCAGCGATTTTCTCCCGAATGATTTCCGAGTCTATGTGCATTGCTTCAGTCGGCTTTAGCCGATACTAAACCCTTCGGCTTTTAGCCGAAGGTAGTTCAGTCATGTAAGTCAGCGCCTTTTTTGGCTGTCCTGTATTTTTATAAAAAAGCCCGGCTGCCTGGTTATAGTTAGCCGCCATTTTCCAATAAGATGGATTTGCCTCCGAATGTTTGCCCAGTAAATCAAGATAGTAGAGGGCACTGTCAAGGTTCCCACTGTTTTGATGGGATGTCACCAGGTAGAAATAGCCACTCCCCAGTTGCCATACTGCGTTCAGCGATCGTGCTAACTTGATGGTTTGATATGCGTAGGATTTGGTTTTGCTCAAATCCCTCCGTAAGAACTCGAATGACAGGCCATTCATGGCATTAAGTTCGGTAGTGTCGTGTTTCTGTAGGGCCATGATTCGTTGGAGGCTGTCGATTACTTTGTTTTGCGCGTAGAGTGTTAAGGTGCAAAATGCAAGCGAGAGTATGGTAAAAAGCGATTTCAAAGTTTAAGTATGGATGGCAGATTGTAGTTGCAAAAACCCCTGAAGATACAATCGGCATCAAGAAAGCCATAGTAAAAATCCGAACAAATGCGCGTTACCGAACCAGGTAGGATCGACCCATCTCCAAATTATTTAGAAGATAGTCGGAAGGAGTATGGGCTGTGAAGCGTTTGAAATCTTTGATGAAGTGGTTTTGGTCATGATATTCGTGCAAGGCATCAAGTCGCTGCCAACTGGCCGACCTGCTGCTATGCAACTGCTGTTCCATTCGCTTGAAGCGGATGATCAACGAATAGGTTTTAGGCGATATTCCCACCGCTTTTTTAAACTGTGTTTCCAGGTATCGCGCGCTGATGCCCAGATGATGTGCAAGTTTTTGTATAGAGAGAGCCGATGATTGCTGTTGCAGCAAATACAATGCGGCATCAGCAATGGTGGCTGCTTGCGGGACATGCAAAAATGCAGCGGCAAAACAGCGGTTGAGCAACGCAATTTTATTTTTTACGGCAGGCACTTCATCCAGTTGACTGCGCAGACTTTTAAAATCTTTGCGAATCAACTGCCCATCAAACGCTTTGTTGGTGAAGTCGGTCATGTCTTCCTTGATCAACTTGGAAAGGGCTGTTGGGTGTAACAGCACACCCAGGGAATACGAACCTGGCCAGTGAATGGCTTCGAAGCTCTGATCAATCTGTCCGAAGATGCTAATCTCTGGTGTCTTAAACTCTTCTTTGATGGCCAGCTTGCCCAAGTTGCCGAAGTTGAAGAAGATGCCCGAGTACCCATTCGGAAAAAGCCTGTGCGCAGTGGCTTCAATGCTCTTTCTGCT
>JAIENH010000739.1 GCA_019751475.1 Cyclobacteriaceae bacterium | reverse complement strand
GGCGCTTGAGCCGGGCAGTAGCACAAAACTTACAAGCTAAACTACAGCCCACCTGTGACGACACGCAGGCAGTGATACGCTTTTCCGTTGGGATTAACACCGACTCCACAATCAATCCATCGTGGAGCGTAACGGCATTTTTAATGGTGCCGTCTGCGCTGCGCTGCATGTTGTCTACCCGAATGTGATTGATGGCAAAGTGCGTCTTGAGCAACTCCCGGGTGGCCACCGAGAGGTTGGTCATCTGGTCAAAATCTTTTACGGATTTTTTCCAAAGCCATTCCCATACTTGCTGTGCACGAAAGGCCTTGTCACCCTGTGCGATGAAAAAGTCTTTCAACTCTTCTTGCGAGAGTTTGCGTATGTCGCGCTTAGTTATTGTTGCGATTGACATTATTTTATAATCCTGTTCGAGATTTGTAATCTCGAACCATTGATAAACAAAGATTTTAAATCTTTCGATCTACGTTCGACATTACAAATGTCGAACAGGTTGTGCGTCTTGAGCAACTCCCGGGTGGCCACCGAAAGGTTGGTCATTTGGTCAAAATCCTTTACAGATTTTTTCCAGAGCCATTCCCATACTTGCTGCGCACGAAAGGCCTTGTCGCCTTGTGCGATGAAAAAGTCTTTCAACTCTTCTTGCGAGAGTTTGCGTATGTCGCGTTTGGCCGGGGACTCAGTCGTCATTAGTGTTTCATTTTCTTTGGGTCTTGACGAGAATCAAATATGTCGGTGATGTAGATTTTTTGGTCCTCCACCCGGTAAATGATCTTGTAAGTACCTTCAATTAGTCTGCGATGTGACTTGTTTAGTTTTAACAGGGATGGCTCAAGTTGTCCGAGCTGTGGATTGATTTCGAGTAATTGGATTTTGGCTATTATCCTGTTTCGGATGTTTTCTAAAATTCTTGGCGACACCAACTCAACGGTTGATAAATACAAAAAGGACTCTTCAAGACCTTCAAAAGCCCTCGATGTAATGATTATTTCCACCTGGAAATCAATTCATCACTTGCTTTTTTGAATTCGTCAAGCGTATACGTGTGCCCGCTTAAAATGTCTTGCTCCGCACGCAGCGCTCTAGAAATCATCTTTTCTTTCTGCGCTTGGTGTTTTTCCGACTGTACTAAAAGATTATGTATGGCTGCCAGTACGTCAGGGTCTTTCTCCGATTCCAGTAATTGTTGTACTTCTTTTTTAAGTGCCATGATGTTTTTATTTGATTTTTATAAAAGTCTTTATCTCGCAATCTTTTTTTGCATTGTGAATTTTCAACGTGGAAGAAGTGAATTCATCGACTACAAACTGTTGTGTCATCATGCCGGATTTTTTGTCCAGCAACATCAAATCGCGGCCACTTAGTTTGTATTTGAATTCGCTTAGTTCGTTTCCTCGCTTTCTGCCGGTGGAAAAGATGCTTTCTTCGCCACCGCCCTTTTTATTAAAGCGGATGATGCGGGCTACGGCATTACGCGAGCCGCCCATATCCTGCAAAAGTTCTTTTTCGGTATCGCTTTCCGACAATTCACTTTTGAAGCAGGTTTTCTCATCGGTTAGCTGCCAGGTGCCCTCGAGACTCTGAGCGCCTGCCGTGCCGAAGATTGTTGCCAACAGAACAGTCAATACATGATGTTTCATAGATCAATAATTTATGCGTTGAATTAATGCCCCACGCTGGCAAGCATTCGCAGAAATTGGTTTTACATGTCAAATTTACATCTAAATTGCCTGCCAGTATTTTTACTATGGTCAAATTCTCTGCCACATTTTTGTGTTGGATTTTTTTACTGGTTTCCTGCCAGTCACCAATAGAGGAAAATGACGGGCTTCTGCTGGCACTGATGAAGACACAGCCGGATAAATTTAAGCGAATTATCGATCAAAAAGACCCGCTCGAAGTCCAAATTATCTACACGCAAATCAACCGCGATGCGAATAACGTGCCCACCTTTCGCTCGTTTTATTTTAACGTTGACTCAACCCGGTATTTCTATCCGGCCTCCACGGTGAAACTACCCATGGTGCTGCTGGCCCTTGAAAAACTCAATGAGCTGAACGTTCCGGGGCTTACCAAATACACACCTATGTTTCA
>JAIENH010000083.1 GCA_019751475.1 Cyclobacteriaceae bacterium | reverse complement strand
AGAGCGCGGACTTTACAAGAAGCTCAAGGTAGGAGAACAATTGATTTACCTCGCCCAATTGAAGGGTTTGAGCAAATCAGATGCGGTGGCGAAAATCAAAGTGTGGCTAGAGCGGTTTGAAATCAAGGATTGGTGGAATAAAAAAGTAGAAGACCTTTCTAAGGGCATGGCGCAGAAAGTGCAGTTCATCAGCACCGTTATGCATGAGCCCAGGCTGATTATTCTTGATGAGCCCTTTTCAGGTTTTGACCCGGTCAATGCCCAGCTCATCACCGATGAAATTCTCGGATTGAAACAAAAAGGATCAACTATTATTTTCTCCACCCACCGCATGGAGACGGTGGAGGATCTTTGCGATCATATCGCCCTTATCAACAAATCGAAAAAAATACTGGAAGGCTCGAAGAAAAGTGTAAAGGCGCAATTCAGGACCAACACCTTTGCAATCGACCATAAAGGCTCGTTTACTTTGAATGGCGGGGCTTACGATATGTTGAGCCAGGAGCGATTGGATGAGGATTTTCACCGGTCGCTGGTCAAAATGAAGGAAGGCTCCAGCCCCAATCAATTAATACAAGACTTGACGCGGGTCACGGAAGTACACGCTTTCGCGGAAAAGGTGCCGACCATGAGCGAAATTTTTATCACACTCGTAAAAGGAGAAAGTCATGAATAAAATCTGGTTGATTGTACAGCGGGAATTTTTAAACCGCGTTCAAAAGAAATCTTTTTTGGTAGCTACCGTTTTGTTGCCTCTCATATTCCCAGCCATCATGGGCGTGCTCGCGTACGTGGCCATCGAACAAAAGAAAAATGCCACCAAAGAAATTGTATACTTCATTGACGAAAGCGGCTATTTCAAGCCCGACACTGCGAAGTTTATCTTCAAACCTTTCAATGGAAGCGCTGAAGATGGTAAGAAAGCTGTTGAGAAGGCGGACGCATTTGGCTTCTTGTATGTTCCCAAATTTGAATTGAAAGAGCCCAAAGGCATCACGCTGTACACAAAAGTAAATCCAAGCCCTACCGATATGGGCGACATCGAGCGGATTTTTGAAACCAACATCAAAGACCTGAAGATGCAGCAACTCAATATCGAGCAAAAAGTGCTGGATGAATTGAAGACAAGTGTATCCATCAGCTCCATCAAAATCTCGGAGGGCGGTCAGGAAAAATCCTCCAACAGTAAAATACTGTTTGGCGTGGGTATGGCCGGTGGCATTTTGATGTACATGTTCATTTTCATTTACGGTGCTCAGATCATGCAGGGCATCATTGAAGAAAAGATGAGCAAGATTGTAGAAGTAATTGTCTCTTCGGTGAAGCCCTTCCAGTTAATGATGGGAAAAATTATCGGCTTGGCCTCGGTAGGCTTATTACAGTTCTTAATCTGGATCATTCTTATTTCAACACTCTCTACCGTAGTGTTGGGTTTTTTCGGTCTACAAACTCCTCAGCAGGAAATGTTGCAAATGAATGAGCAGTACCAGGCGGCTACGCAAGATGCGCCAGCATTGGAAGTAATGAAATCATTGGGGCAGATTCCGTGGGGCTATGTGATCTTCACTTTCTTGTTTTACTTCATTGGCGGATACTTGATCTACGGTGCCATGTTTGCAGCCGTGGGTTCAGCCGTTGACAGCCCGGCTGAGGCGCAGCAGTTTATGTTCCCCATCACTATCCCCATGCTCATCTCCTACTTTGCACTCTTCACATTTATACTCGATGACCCGCATGGCCCGATCAGCGTGTGGCTTTCGATTATTCCGTTTACATCTCCCATCGCTATGATGGGCCGGATTGGTTTTGGCGTGCCCGATTGGCAGTTGGCGCTCTCCATGATTTTGCTGGTGGGCGGGTTTATTTTTACTACCTGGTTTGCCGGGCGCATCTATCGCGTAGGTATTTTGATGCATGGCACCAAGGTAAACTACCGCGTGCTGGCCAAGTGGTTTATGCAGAAGGGATAGACTGGTTCAGATATCATTAAAAGAAGGCATTGGGGCTTCCCTAATGCCTTTTTTAGTACCTTCCCCGTTGTATGGCCCTCAAGCGCATTACCTCCATTGACTTCTATCAGGACAACGCCA
>JAIENH010000588.1 GCA_019751475.1 Cyclobacteriaceae bacterium | reverse complement strand
CAAGCATTTCATTTAAGGCGAATCTAAGAGGAGTGCGCAATCAGACGCACTCTAACTATGCGACTGATTATTTCAGGATGGATCCCGCAGGCAATGATGGGTTAGTCCTTACGGGAAAATCAGCTGACTATATGGGTGTGGAAGGAAAACTAAGATACGAAGCTCGAATAAAAGCTGTACCGGAAGGTGGAAGTGTAAGTACAGACGGTGTTGATTTGATTGTAAAGAATGCCAACGCTGTTACTCTCTATTTTGTAGCCGCTACCAATTTTGTCAATTATAAAGATGTGAGTGCTGACCAACATGCGCGCGTGGAAAATTACTTGAAGAATTTGAGCGGCAAAAGTTATGAGTCAATCAAAGCAATCGCTGTTTCAGATTACAAAAAATTATACGACCGTGTTGCGCTAAGTCTGCCCGTCACCGAAAACTCTTATCTGCCCACCAACGAGCGGATGGAGAAAATACAAACCGCTCCCGACCCAAGCATGGCTGCACTCAGTTACAACTTCGGCAGATACATGATGATTTCTTCTTCGCGCCCGGGAACGGAACCCGCCAACCTTCAAGGAATTTGGAATGACGACATGAATCCTTCATGGGATTCGAAGTACACGACCAATATCAATACAGAGATGAATTACTGGCCAGTAGAAAGTGGAAATCTTTCTGAATGTGCCGAGCCACTGGTTCGGATGGTACGAGAACTTACCGATCAAGGCTCTCAAGTTGCGAAGGAACATTATGGCGCACGGGGCTGGGTGTTTCATCAGAATACAGATTTGTGGAGAGTGGCCGCGCCAATGGACGGCCCAACGTGGGGAACGTTTACGGTCGGTGGCGCTTGGTTGTGTACACATCTATGGGAGCATTACGACTACACACGTGACATCAATTATCTGAATGAAGTTTATCCGATCATAGAGGGTTCTGTGCAGTTCTTCATGGATTTTTTGGTGATGCATCCAAACGGCAAATGGCTGGTTACCAATCCATCTACTTCGCCAGAAAATTTTCCAAATGGTGGTGGCAACAAACCATACTTTGATGAAGTGACAGCTGGCTTTCGCGAGGGCACTACCATTTGCGCAGGATCATCCATTGATATGCAAATCCTATATGACTTGTTCGGATATTATCTCGAAGCATCGGCTGTCTTGAAAAAAAATTCCGCCTTCATAAATAATGTTAAGACTGCACGCGGGAAACTGGTGCCACCACAAATTGGCTCCGATGGCTCGTTGCAAGAGTGGGCCGATGATTGGAAGTCGCTGGAAGAAAATCATCGTCACTTTTCACACATGTATGGATTGTATCCCGGCAAGGTGCTGTACGAAAAAAGAACTCCTGCTCTAATAGAATCTTATAAAAAAGTATTGGAAGAACGCGGTGATGCTTCAACAGGATGGTCAAGGGCCTGGAAAATGGCACTATGGGCTCGCTTGAATGATGGCAACAGGGCTAACAAAATTTATAAGGGCTATTTGAAAGAGCAAAATTGCTTATCCTTTTTTGCTTTATGCGGAAGGGCTCCACAAGTTGATGGCATGTTCGGTGTTACGGCTGCCGTTACTGAAATGTTGATGCAAAGCCACGATGGCTTTATTGATTTGCTTCCCGCCCTGCCCGATGAATGGGATACTGGAGAATTTAAAGGCGTTTGTGCACGTGGCGCTTTTGAATTGGATTTTGCATGGAAAGCTAAGAAAATAGTTAGCCTGAAAATCTTATCGAAAGCAGGAGAACCTTGCAGAATAAAATCATACCCATCAATGAAAATAACAAGCAACGGAAAGCCCGTTAAGTTTGTAACGCTTGCCAATGGAATTGTCGAATTAAAAACTCAAAAAGGATTTTCGTATGAAGTGTTGTAAATTCCTTATCGTATTCATCACACTTATAGGTTGCTCAAATCCAAAGTTGCAAGAGAGCGATACAGAGCAAGTTCAAACCATTGAACAACTATCAAATGAATTTCTAACCCCTTCTGACCCTTACAAGCCTGGCGCTTTTTGGTGCTGGCTGAATGGAAATATGTCGACTACATCCATAACCCGAGACTTGGAAGCAATGAAATCAAAGGGAATA
>JAIENH010000191.1 GCA_019751475.1 Cyclobacteriaceae bacterium | reverse complement strand
ACTCGTGTGTGCCAGCTATTCGATAAGGACATTCAGCATGTGGTGGCCTCCTTGGGCTCTGAGCAAGAATATTTTGTGATTGATGAGGCGCTGTACATGGCTCGCCCTGATTTGGTCATGGCCGGTCGTACGGTATTTGGTCATGCGCCAGCACGTGGTCAGCAGTTGGAAGACCATTATTTCGGTTCTATCCCTGCACGCGTGTACGACTTCATGAAGGAGTTTGAATTTGAAAGCTGGCGCTTGGGTATCCCCGTGCGCACGCGTCACAACGAGGTGGCTCCGTGCCAGTTTGAAGTGGCTCCTTTGTTTGAGGAAGTTAACATCGCCAACGACCACAACCAGTTAATGATGGATGTGATGGGTCGCGTGGCCGAAAAGCACAACCTCAAAATACTCTTTCATGAGAAGCCCTTTGCAGGACTTAATGGAAGTGGAAAGCATAACAACTGGTCGTTGATTACCGACACAGGTATCAACTTGTATGCACCGTCCAGCAGCGCCCGTGATAACTTACTCTTCCTCACGTTCTTCATCACTACCATCCGGGCAGTGTATGAGTATTCAGATTTGCTTCGCGCCAGCATTGCTACAGCTGCCAACGACTTCCGCTTAGGAGCCAACGAGGCACCTCCCGCCATCATGTCTGTTTTTATCGGCAGCCAGATGTCTGCTGTGTTGGATGAGTTGGAGAAAAAGGGAAATGTGAAGATCGAAAAGGGCGATAACATGTATATGAAGTTAGGCATCGATCAGATACCTGAAATCATTTTGGACGCTACCGACCGCAATCGCACGTCACCCTTTGCCTTTACAGGAAATAAATTCGAGTTCCGTGCTGTTGGGGCCAGCGACAACTGCGCTACAGCCATGACCGTGCTTAACCTGATTGTGGCAGAGCAATTGGATCGCTTCAACGAGGCCGTGACAAAAGAAATAGACAAGGGTACTGAGAAGCGCCTCGCCATTGTCACCATCCTTCGCAAGTACATCAAAGAATCAAAATCCATTCGCTTTGAAGGCGATGGTTACTCGGATGACTGGGTGAAGGAAGCCAACAAGCGTGGCCTGAAGAACATTAAAAACATGCCACGTGCAATCGACTCATACTTATCAAAAGAGTCGGTGGCCTTGTTTGAGAAGCATGGAGTACTGTCCCACAAGGAATTGGAAGCTCGGAATGAGATCCGCCTGGAGGCCTACATCAAGCGTGTGCAGATTGAAGCCCGCGTGATTGGCGACCTGGCTATGAACCATATTATTCCAACGGCTATTGCCTACCAGAATAAGTTGATCCAAAATGCCAATGGCTTGAAAGGCCTTGGTGTGGACAACAAAGCTGTGGTGCAGACTATCAAGGAGATTTCAGGGCATATTGATACCATCAAAAATGGCGTTCGCCAGATGATTGAGGAGCGCAAACGCATTAACAAAATTGCGGACACGCATAAGCGCGCCTTTGCGTATTGCGATGATGTGAAAGAAAAGTACTTCGAAGAAATCCGGGATGCCGTTGATAAATTGGAATTATTAGTGGATGATGAGGATTGGCCTTTGGTAAAATACCGGGAAATGCTTTTCTTGCGTTAGTACCTAATACCTAAACCTGAGAAGGCAACGTCTGAAAAGGCGTTGCTTTTTCTTTTTCCGGCAAGAAGGTTTAGCTTTCGAAAATCATCTACACCATTCATGAAAAGATTCATTCTTATACTCGCCTTCGCAGCTACTTCTTACGTGACTTTTGGGCAGAAGAAGCCTGTAGCTGAAATTGAAAAAATGGTAGTGCGCGAGGAAGTGGAAGCGCCTCTCATGTTTTTGGCTGCTGACGAGATGCGTGGCCGCGATACCGGATCGCACGAGCTGGATATTGCCGCCAATTATATCGCTTCAAACTTTTATGCTTGGGGGTTGAAAACGCTGCCAGGTGCCGACCGCTACTTTCAATCTGTAGCGTTGGAGAAAGTGTCACCTGCTACCGGGGGCGAGTTGAAATTCAAAGATGATGTCATTCAGTTCAAAGAACAATTTATTGCCATCGAGGGCCAAAACATAGAATGGTCAGGTGAGTGTGTATATGTGGGCTATGGA
>JAIENH010000694.1 GCA_019751475.1 Cyclobacteriaceae bacterium | reverse complement strand
CCAATAGTCGTTATTATCGCTTTACTACCCGGTTGCGAAGGAACGCTGCAGGAAACTTAACTGTAAATGTAATGGAGAGCTCCACGCTACGTTCCAGCACTATTGCCAATTACTCTTCTGCTTCGGTTGGGCAGTGGAAATACATGGAGGTGTTACTGGATGTAGGAGCTGTGACAGGGCCATCATTTACACTTGATGTCCAGGTTCCGGAAAGTACTGACTTCGATTACTTCGCCTTATATCCTCAACGAGCGGAGTTGTCCTCGCAAGTGGTTCATCCTCTGTTTGGAAAATTGTCTGAGACAAACGCAAGAGGTCTTACGGCTTTTACAGAGTACGATAGAGCAGGAAGGGTAAAGTATTTAAAGGATCAAGATAAGAACATCGTTCAGCTAAATGAATATCAATATAAAGTGCAGCCGGTGTCCGTATCGGCTGCATTCTATGTAAGTGCATTTTCGCTTGGGCGACAAGTGGATTTTACAGCCTTTGGAAATTGTGCTACATCGGGTTTGTCTTACCAATGGTATGTAAATGATGTTGCAATAGCAGGTGCCACTTTGTCGGTTTTTTCTTATGTATTTACAGCAGATTTTCCGCGTGTTAAGCTAGAAGTATCGCACGCTGTTTTTGGTTCAGCCAGTAGCGAGATCACCTTAAAACAAAGTATCTATTATCCTCCAAGTTCTTATATCCCGCCTCCGACCTGTACAAAAACTATAAGCATAAGTGTTCAGGGTGATTCGGTTATGAGATCTTGTGAAGACGGAGGAAACCCATCACGTGCCCTGAGAGCTTTTGTGTCAGCTACTGATTGCTCCGGGCCGGCAGAGGTATTTTGGGAGTATTTGTTTCCGGCTAGCATGAATTCATTTGTGCCTTATCCTTCCAGTGGGGGCCTAGATTTTTTGTTTCAGTTTTATCGTCCTGCATTGTTTGACCCTATCAGAAGCACTCCTGATAGCCCAGTTCAAACGCAAGTTGGGTTTGGGGCAATACCACAGAATGTTTACATCCGAGCGCGTGTGCTAATGGGGAATTTGCAATGGGCTGAAAGCAATGTGATTTCCTTGCAAGTAATAAATGAGGGCTTCTGCGATTAAAAAATTTAAAAAACCATCAGGTATGAAATCATGTAGGACTATTCAACTAATCACCTTTTTAATTGGCTTATGTCTAGCTAACATAACTTTGTCTGGTCAAGACCTCACTGGCCCTGCTAACTTTTGCACACCGGGTAGTGGTACATATACTTTCCTTGATCCAGGCATACCGATAAATAGCTACCGTTGGTATGTAGATGGAAACCTGCTTGAGGGTATAGAAGTTGCCAGTACCAATATATCTTGGACGGGAGATGCATTTTTGTTTGTAGAATCGTATTACAACGGAATTTTTGTCTCTTCTGCTGGTAAGCCTATTGTATTTAAAAAAGCTGGTTCAATTTCCTCTAACAATTATGTAGTGTGCCCTGGTCAGGTTGTGACTTTGACACGTTCGGGTGGACTTGGAACTTCTTTTTCATGGCTCGCCCGGCCCGCTTCACCTCCTGGCCAAGCCTGGACAACTTTTGCAACAGGCACAGGCAGCACCAATCTCAGTGTTAACTACACGGTGAATCAAACCACGGAGTTTAAAGTTACCATGAATGACTGCGGTGCTGCAGCAGCATACTATGAATCCGTTATTATCCCTGTAAATGCCTCCTATGTAACAGGTGGCACTATTGCAAACAGCTTTGCGGGGTCACTAATTTGCAATAGTCAGGATCCTGGAGTAATCAGTAATAATGAAGGTCCGTATGGCGGAAATTATTCATATACCTATCAATGGGAGCAAAATTTTGGTAGTGGATGGACATCAATCCCCCTTACTAATTCGCTTAATTTTTCACCTGGCCCGCTCTACGGAAATGTCTCTTTTCGCAGGCGTGTGAGCACCCCTTGTGGTGATGTGAATTATTCAAATGCAGTAAGTTTTGCGGTGAGACCTGCTCTTAACCCTCAGGTGAACACTACCATATTTAGTCAACAAATTTGCTCCGGAACCACAATAAATCTTACCAGTAACCCCGCCACTGGTGGG
>JAIENH010000005.1 GCA_019751475.1 Cyclobacteriaceae bacterium | reverse complement strand
AGATGATCACATTAACCGCTACCCGCTCACTTGATGAACAACGAATTGAATTCGCTCAAAAGCGATTTCTTGCGATGCCCTTGGCAGGCACGTTGGTTTGGGCAGCTATTGCCGTTCTAAGTCTGTACCTCTCCCCGATCCAGATCGTTTGGGCCCTTTACGTTGGCACGGGATCAATCGCCTATCTCGGTATTCTCTTCTCAAAGTTTACGGGTGAAAACTTCACGGATAAGTCAAAACCGAAAAATGAATTTGATACGCTCTTCTTCTACACCGTATTTATGGCGTGGCTGGTGTTCTCCATCGCCATTCCCCTTGCGGGAGTTGACTACACCTCGCTGCCACTCACGGTAGGAATCATGGCCGGCCTGATGTGGCTGCCATTTTCCTGGATCACCTGGATCATCAAACACTGGATTGGAATCTTCCACTCCGTAGCGCGCACCATCAGTCTTGTAGTGTTGTGGTACTTATTTCCCAATCATCGCTTCCTCGTTCTGCCCGTTGCCATCGTGGTCGTGTATCTCATTACGATAGTCGTGTTGGAAATGCGATGGAGAAAAGTTCAATCATAAAAACAGAAACCAACAGTCAAGAATAAATACTATGAAAAAATATATCCTATCAATCTGTCTGCTAATAGTTAGCACACTTCAAATCTTTTCCCAAGAAAGCAACAATCAGCTCATGTACAAAGCCTATGTGTCACAAAGTAAAGAGCTATGGGTGAAAAGCGTTTCTGCCTTTGAGAATGAAGCCAAGCTTTCTCCTGCCAGCACAGAAAAACAATTCAACCTCGCTGTCGCTCAATATGGTTTGCTGCTTGGCACCATGGCCAGTCAGGATGAGGATCTTTTTGATGAATACGTCTCCAAAACCAAAGACCAACTTGAAAAGGTAATTTCTTATCCCGCCACAGCGGCAGATGGAAAAGGAATGTTATCGGCTGTAATGGGCTTGCAAATGGCGTATAGTCCCATGAAAGGAATCACGCTCGGCAGCAAAAGCGGCAGCCTGGCGGCTGAAGCGAAAAATCTTGCGCCTGACTCACCCCTTGCCTGGCGTTTCTATGGAAGCAACAAACTGTACACACCATCAACCTTCGGTGGCGATGTGAAAGAAGCCATTTCTGCACTTGAAAAATCAATCAAGCTATTTGAAAGTAAGCTGGAACAGACGAAAAATAATTGGCTCTATTTAGATACGATTGTATTGCTCGGACAGGCTTATTCAAAGAATGATGAAAAACCCAAGGCTATTGCTACTTACAAAAAGGCCATCGGCATTGAACATCAATTCATGTATGCAAAGTTACTACTCGCCAAGGCGGAAAAATAATCTGAGCTAGAGCGACTCTTCTACAATCAAAATGTCATTTGAAACACAATTTAAAAACTCACAGGAGATTTTTTAGCACGATAATTCTATCATTCGCAACATTCTTCTGCTGTTGGGGTCAATCAACCCTAACCGGAAAAATCACGGATGCACAAGGCAATTCGCTTCCAGGGTCAAGCATTTATCTTTTAAATACCCTGGATGGCGCTTCCGCGGATGTGGAGGGAAGCTACACGCTCGTCACTTCAGAAAAGGGAAATCAAGTACTGGTTATTTCGAGCATTGGTTATGAAACTATCAACCAATCAATTGCTCTCGAAAATAAAACATACACCATCAACTTCAAATTAAAAGAAGTGGTGAGTGAATTAGATGAAGTAGTCATTTCAGCCGGCACAATTGAAGCGACCAACGATCGCAAGGTGGCTGTACTTCGACCATTGGACATTGTCACTACAGCAGGTGCAGCCGGTGATATCATTGGGGCCATTCAAACACTGCCCGGCACCACGCGTGTAGGCGAGCAGACGGGCTTGTTTGTACGCGGTGGTGATGCAAGCGAAGCCAATGTGGTGATTGATGATGTTAATTTTGCGCAAGAGTTGCGAGGGCGGCTTGAAGATGCAATGGCCCATGGTGGGAGCCGGGTTGATCCGGCGGCCTTTGCCAATCGCCCGTGGCGACAACGGCTTCTCGATCGATTGGCGTTTGGTTTGTTGCGTTTGATTTTGTTTCTGACCGGTA
>JAIENH010000297.1 GCA_019751475.1 Cyclobacteriaceae bacterium | reverse complement strand
GATAGCTGACACCATTGTTCCAGCGCATCACCCCACACGCATTGTACGTGCTCGGGCCTTTACATCCCACTTTATAGAGACAATAGCCACGCTTTGCATTTTCATCGTCAAACGTTTCTACAAACATGCCGGCATCGTAATACGGTCTGCGATAGCAACTGTCGTGCACACGTTTTGAATAAAAGGCTTTCGGTCTGCCGATGCCATCAAGCTCGGGTATCGTGTCAAACGTAATGAGATGAACCAACACTCCGGCCATCACTTCGCCAATGGGCGGACAGCCGGGCACTTTAATTATCGGCTTGCCTTTGATGATTTTGTGAATGGGCGTTGCTTTTGTAGGGTTCGGTTTGGCTGCTTGCACACACCCATTGCTGGCGCAGCTTCCCCAACAGATGATAGCCTTTGCGCCTTCGGCTGCTTCGTGCAAAATATCCATTGAAGTTTTTCCACCTATCATGCAGTACACACCGTCCGCACCCGCAGGCACAGAACCTTCCACACACAATACATATTCGCCATGATAGTCTTTCATAGTTTTTTGCATGGCGGCTTCTGCCTGATGGCCGGCCGCAGCCATCAACGTTTCCGTATAGTCAAGTGAGATTTTATCCAAAATTATATCCGCCACGATGGGGTGTGACGAGCGAAGAAACGATTCACTGCAACATGTGCACTCCTGAAAGTGCAACCAAATCACCGGCACACGCGGTTTGGTTTTGAGTGCTTCCGCAACTTGGGCTACGCCCGATGACTGCAAGCCCATGTAGGCCGTAATCATGGTGCAGAATTTCATAAAATCTCTGCGTGAGTAGCCCTTCTCTTGAAGCTCTTCATAATAAGTAGCTTTTTTGCTGAGGGATTCCGTTATCATAATTTCTGTTGTTTAGATTAATTCAAAACAGTAATTGGAAATATTTCTGAGAAAACCTTGACAAGGTTACTCTCCTTTAAATAACATTCACATGATTTAATTCAGTACACCAGATGATTTAAGTCATATTATTTGAATGAAAGCAAACCTACTTTCGATCACTCAATCGCTGAAACTAAACCCATCCATCAATATGAAGACAATTGCAAAAGTTTTGATTTTCGTAAGTGCCAGTTTTGCCCCTGCACTGGTGTGGGCTCATGCAGGCCACGGACACGACAATCCGTTGAGCCCCGGCCACTACGTTACCAACCCCGAGCACTCGGTTCAGCTGTTGTTGATTGTTGTTGCCTCTATTGCGTTCGCCTGGCTGATTAACCGATCCATCCGAAAACTCACCGAAGAAAAATAAATCGCCATGCATGAGTTGTCACTGGTATTGAACATCATTGACATTGCCGAAGAGGAGGTGAAGAAAGCGCACGCCCATCGGGTAGATGCCATTGATTTAGAAGTAGGGAGTTTGGCCGGTGTGGAGATAGATGCGCTGACGTTTTCTTGGGATGCGGCTGTGAAGAATACTGTTTTGGAAAATGCCGAACGAATCATCGACCAAGTGCAAGCCGTGGCTCGGTGCAGTAACTGTGGTTGCGAATATTTGGTGCACGAGCCATTTGAGCCTTGCCCCGCTTGCAATGAAGTGCTTGTAGAATATTTAAAAGGAAAAGAATTGCGAGTGAAGTCACTTGTAATTTCATAATTCAAATGAGAATGCATTTTAACCACAGGGAACACAGAGATACACGGAGAAAATACTCTGTGTGTCTCCGTGCCCTCTGCGGTGAAACCAAAAATCTGAAATCTTAAATTTTAAATCTGAAATCAATATGTGTGCTACCTGCGGATGCGACCAACCTGGCGGAGTAACCATTACCAAAGTAGGTGACCAAGTGTTTAAGCCGATTACGCCTTTGGCCATTTTACACCAACATCCCGCGCCAGCGGTGCAAGAAACGAAACGCATAGAATTGGAGCGCGATATTTTAGGGAAGAACAATCGCGCGGCCGAGCACAACCGCTTTCATTTTGAAGAGGCAGGCATTACCGCCCTGAACCTGGTGAGCTCGCCCGGCTCGGGCAAGACAACCTTGCTGGAAGCCACGCTGAAAACCATCAAAGACCAACAGCCTTGTTGCGTGATTGAAGG
>JAIENH010000447.1 GCA_019751475.1 Cyclobacteriaceae bacterium | reverse complement strand
CAGCAGAAGACAACAATGTGTCAGGCACGCTAAATGTCAAGTGGCTGCACGGAGCGCCTGCCAGAAATTTGAAGGCTGAATTTGAAGTATTGCTTACGGAGGCACAAACCAAGTTTGACAAGTATCCTGAATATACATTTGATGATCCTGCTAAAGACATCAGTCCCGAAGCAAAATCTATTTTCGAAGGCTACACCGATGACGAAGGCAATGCTACGATCAACACGACACTGGAAGTAGAAGGTGATCCAGCAGGGATGTTGAATGCTGTTTTTCGTGGAAAGGTTTTTGAAGAGAGCGGTAACTTCAGCATCGACCGGTTCAGTCTTCCCTTTTATCCATACGCTTCGTTCACGGGCATTCGTCTCCCGCAAGGCGACAAAGCACGTGGCATGCTGCTTACCGACACCACACACCGTGTGGATGTGGTTACGCTTGACGCGAATGGAGCGAGCGTGTCCAGCGATGATATTGAAATGACTGTATCAAAAATCCAATGGCGCTGGTGGTGGGACAACTCGGACGAAGATGCCAACTACATGAGCGCAAGCAACAATACG
This sequence comes from Cyclobacteriaceae bacterium, assembly GCA_019751475.1. GTDB lineage: Bacteria > Bacteroidota > Bacteroidia > Cytophagales > Cyclobacteriaceae > ELB16-189. Next base: position 1,517 of record JAIENH010000447.1, on the reverse strand, counting down.
GTTGTTGCTTCAGGACGAATCAAAACGGTGAATGGCAAAGGTTCATGGAATTTTAAAATCAAATATCCCGAGTGGGGCCGCTACATGGTGCGGGCCACCGATCGCAGGTCAGGTCACAGCACCGCCAAGGTGGTCTACATAGACTGGCCGGGTTGGGCTGGGCGTGCGCGCAGTGAATCGCAAGGTGCCACCATGCTTAGCTTTTCATCCGATAAGCCTGCCTACAACATTGGTGAAAAAGCTGCACTCGTCATTCCCGGAAGTGACAACGGTCGTGCGCTCATCAGTATTGAGAGCGGTAGTCGCGTGATAGAAACGTATTGGCTCGAGACCAAGAAGGGTGACAACCGGTTCAGCTTTGATGTGAAGCCTGAGATGACGCCCAATGTTTTTGTAAGTGTCACGCTGTTGCAGCCGCATTCGCAGACCATCAATGATTTGCCGATACGCATGTACGGTGTTATTCCGATCTCTGTGGAAGATCCGAAAACACACCTCGAACCTTTGATCAGTATGCCAGATGTATTGGAGCCCGGTCAGGAAGTGGTCATTAAAATTTCTGAAAAAGAAAAACGAAAGATGACCTACACCGTGGCCATGGTTGACGAAGGGCTGCTCGACCTCACGCGCTTCAAAACTCCGGATGCATGGTCAAGATTTTATGCTCGCGAAGCACTGGGTGTAAAGACCTGGGATGTGTACGATGCCGTGATGGGCGCCTTCGGTGGAAAGATCGAGCGCCTGCTGGCTATTGGAGGTGATATGATGGCCATGAGCAAAGAAGACGATGCAAAAGCCAACCGCTTCAAGCCCGTGGTGAAATTTCTGGGCCCATTCACGCTGGATGGTGGCAGCAACACGCACAAGTTTATAATGCCCAACTACATTGGCTCCGTCAAGACGATGGTGGTGGCCGGCTATGAGGGTGCGTATGGCAAAGCCGACAAAGCAACTCCCGTTCGAAAGCCGTTGATGGTGCTGGCCACTCTGCCGCGCGTGCTGGGTCCTGAAGAGCGGGTGAAATTACCCGTCACTCTTTTCTCCATGGAGAAAAGTATCAAAGACGTGAAGATTGAGGTGAAAGTATCCGGTCCTGTTTCGTTGGCCAATGCTTCTCAGAGCGTGCAAATGTCGGGTGATGACTTGACGACAGATTTTGATCTTTCTGTAAAGGGAGAAACGGGTATCGCCAAAATTGAAGTGACCGCGACTTCTGGAAATTATAGAGCTTCAGATGTAATTGAGATTGATGTGCGCAATCCCAATCCGCCCGTTACTAAAGTGACGGAGGCGTTGCTGGAGCCGGCCAAAACGTGGAGTGGTGCCGTGACACCGGTAGGTATTATCGGTACCAATACTGGATTGTTGGAAGTGTCATCACTGCCGCCTATCAATCTGGGTCAACGACTGCGTTACCTCATGCAGTATCCATACGGTTGCATTGAGCAGACTACCTCCAGCGTGTTTCCACAACTTTATCTTGACCAGGTAAAGCAATTGACCGATGGTGAAAAGAA
>JAIENH010000151.1 GCA_019751475.1 Cyclobacteriaceae bacterium | reverse complement strand
CACATTTGGAAGTTCATAGTTGATCACGTGTGATAGATTATCCACGTCAATGCCACGTGCTGCTATGTCGGTTGCGACTAAAACACGGGTCTGTTTTTCCTTAAAGTTGGTCAAAGCGCGCTGCCGTGCATTTTGTGATTTGTTGCCATGAATCGCTTCTGCAGGAGTGCCCGCGCTGGTCAGGTCCTTAGCAACCCTGTCTGCTCCGTGCTTGGTACGCGTGAAGATCAGGGCGCTTTCAATGGCAGGGTCTTTTAGCAAATGGATCAGTAATGATTTTTTCTTCGGCTTTTCTACATAGTAGAGCGCTTGCTTTACGGTATTGGCTGTGGATGACACAGGCGTCACCTCTACGCGCACAGGGTTGGTGAGAATAGAAGAAGCCAGCTTCGCGATCTCTGAGGGCATAGTGGCCGAGAAGAATAATGTCTGCCGTTTCACTGGAAGGCGTGCTATGATCTTTTTCACATCGTGGATGAAACCCATGTCGAGCATGCGATCGGCCTCATCCAATACAAACATTTTTATGTGCTTCAAATCCACGTAGCGCTGATCCATCAGGTCGAGCAGGCGGCCGGGCGTAGCCACCAGAATGTCCACGCCTGCGCGCAATGCATCTGTCTGTGGTTTCTGCGACACACCGCCAAAAATAACGGTGTGCTTCAGGCGAAGGTATTTGCCATAAGCTGCGAAACTTTCGTCAATTTGGATGGCGAGTTCACGCGTAGGAGTAAGAATAAGGGCTTTGATGCCATGCGGTTCTTTTACAAACAATTCATCCTGATGAAGTAATTGCAAAATGGGTATAGCGAAAGCTGCTGTCTTTCCGGTGCCGGTCTGGGCACATCCCAACAGGTCCTTACGCTGAAGTAGTACTGGAATGGCTTGTTCCTGTATAGGGGTTGGTTTGGAATAGCCTTCAGAAGTGAGTGCCCGCAATACGGGCTCAATTAGATTTAATTTTTCAAATGACATGATAAGATTTTACTGTTACAACCCCTTAAAAAATTTTTGATCGCGGTTTCCTGGGTCGTTAGCGGAAGCTAAACGGCTCTTTTGGAGCCAATTCGAAGATCGTAGCCACAAAAGTACATCATTAAAGGCGATTTCTGCCACTATTTATTGTAAAACCGATACTTGCATTTATACGTATAACTTTTTTAATTTTGTAGTATATTTAAAATCATTTTGGTATGGACGCAAAAATTACACTTAGTTTCAGTGAAGAGGTGATAGCCAAAGCCAAGAAATTTGCGGAGGCCAATGACATGAGTTTGTCCCGCCTTACAGAGTTCTTGTACCGCAAGATTACCAGCGGCCATTACAAGTCATTGGAAGAGCTGCCTGTGGCTGACTGGGTAAGCATGGTTGCAGAGGGAGAGACCGAATACCACACCAAGGCCCGGTCGCGCAAGGCAATGAAGAAAGAATACTTCAAGTCCAAAAAATGAAAGTCTTTGTTGATGCCAACATCCTGGTATCAGTACTGAATAAGGAGTACCCGCTGTTTACCTATTCTGCACGTGTGCTGAGTCTTGCTGATTCAAAGCAATTTCAGATTTACACGTCACCTGTTTGCCTGGCTATTGCATTCTATTTTTCTGAAAAGAAAAGCGGCACAGCAGCTGCCAAGCGGAAAATTGAAATGCTGGTGGAGAGGCTGGAGATAGCCATAACCGACAAGGAGGCTGTACTCCGGTCTATTAAGAACAAGTCCGTTCAGGATTTTGAAGATGGATTAGAATACTATTCAGCACTATCAGCCGAGTGCGACTGCCTGGTCACACAGGATGTAGGTGACTTCCATTTCTCCGATATCGAAGTGATGGATGCCGAGACGTTTTTGATTACCTATAAGCTGCAAAAAAATTAAGGGCCCCGGTTATCCAAGGGCCCTTTTGTAGGAATCAGATTTTTCCTTCACGCTTGGCGCGCTTCTCAGCCCGCTTTTCCAACATGGTTTTTTGGGGCTTCTTTTTGTCTTCTTTTTTCTTGTCTTGACCTTTTGACATAGTTGTAAGAATTAAAATTTTGACTCAATTATAGTAAAAAACCGGATAGGTTAATCA
>JAIENH010000281.1 GCA_019751475.1 Cyclobacteriaceae bacterium | reverse complement strand
CAAATTCGCCCATGGCAAGCTTAAACTCTGCGTAGTTGTTGCTAGAGTAGGCACCGTTTTGAATGAGCAGATCGTAGTAATAGTTGGCCGAGTCAATGTCCAGCAGGTAGTCGTGGATCATGGCCTTGTAATGAAAGGTGCTGAGGTATTGGCGATTCAACATGTTAGGATCGTACAATCCGTTATTGACAGCAAAATCATTTTTGATCTTTCGCAACGCTGAATCCAAGTAGTGGTTGGCAGCAGTTACATTTTGCCGCACAGAATTCTTCAGAAAAGGAAACTGGCGGGAAGTGTAGACGCGGTTGCGGTGAAAAATCCATGCCATTGTATTGTACGAATCACTGTTTATCTCCACCTGGAAATTCCGGTCGCGAATGTGTCGCAACACATCCATGGCTTTGTCTTGCTGTTCTACGTTCTGATAGCACCGGCCAAGAAAGTAGGTGATCAATCCGTAATCAAAGTGGTAACGATAGTTGGCGCTATAAACAGCGTAGTTGTTAGTGCGGGTACGAAGTTGCCGGTCGTAGTCGTGCTCAATTTTGTCAAGGGCCTTTTGCAGTGATGGTATAGCCTTTCGAAAACCCAACTCATCGTTGGCACGAAAAAACAAGTAAGCACCTTCCAATAAATGACCGAGGTAGTATGTGCTGTCTCTGCGAATAAAGCCCCGCGCCTTTTCATATGTTTTAGGGTCGAGGAAAGAACCATCACGTTCACGGTCTATTTGATCACGAACGGAGTTTTGGGAATACGCCTCTCGTGCAGCAAAAAGCAAAATAAAAAAAAGAAAAATGCGCATTGGGATTTTTCAACTACTTTTTAGTCCGTCTTCTTTTTAACCAAATTCTAGGATTACGACTCGTATGAAAAACTGCAAACACCTCAACAGTTTTCCTTCGTTCATTTACCACAAAATGTACCAAATAGGGAAACTTTTTGATGATCATACATCTCACTTTTTTATAACGCACTGCGTAAGTCAGGCAGTTACTTTTCAGTGAGCTTATTTGAGCAATTGCCTGTGCTTGGAAGTGAGAGCCCAATCCAGGAAGCTGCGAATCATACCAATCGGCTGCGCTCTGAATGTCGGATAACGCATCCGGTTCGACAAACAATTCAAATCGATTCATGAAGATTTCAACAACTTCACAGCCTTATCCCAAGGCAACATTCTGCCGGGGGATTGTCTTGCTCTATTTATACGCTGCAAAACAAGCTTTTGATGCTCTTCAGGGATTTCCATTTGCTCATCCCAGATGACCTCATTCAACTTCATTTTTTCCGAAGGATTGAGCTGCTTAACAATTGATGTTAATTGTTTAAAGTCAAGATTTATTTTGATGTCTAGGGTTTCCATTGGCAAATGTATTGGTGTAGCAAGCTACGAATTAACTATCACTTTTTAGCGCCAATCCCTAACTTCGCCAGCTTATTCACTTCGGCATCTACAATCTGCTGCAGGGCCGTGCGCGAGGCTTCGCGGTTGCGGAAGATAAGCCGGTGATGCAACACGGGTTGCGCCAACGCCCGGATGTCATCTTCAATTACATAGTCTCGCTGGTTTACGAGCGCCCATGCCTTCAGGCATTTGATGAACGTGATACCACCTCGGGTGGAGCATCCCAAGGCTATCTCTGCATGTTTGCGAGTGCCCTGCACAAGTTGCACAATACCCTTCACCAACTCCGGGTGGACGTACACATTCTCTGCGTCTTGTTGTAATTGAATTATATCCCGATAAGTAAGTACCTGCTTCACCGAATTTTTTCCGTTGTTGATCGTGAGGTAATTCATGTAGATATCGAACTCGACTTCCTCAGAGACATAGCCAAACGAAATTTTCATCGAGAACCGGTCAAGCTGGGCGGCTGGTAACGGATACGTTCCCTCCATCTCAATCGGGTTTTGTGTGGCGATGGCAAAGAAAAACTGATCGAGCGGAAAGGTGGTGTCACCTGAAGATATCTGGTTTTCCGCCATACACTCCAGCAGTGCACTTTGCACTTTCGGTGATGCCCGGTTGATTTCATCCGCCAGCAACACGTGCGTGAAGAGCGGGCC
>JAIENH010000282.1 GCA_019751475.1 Cyclobacteriaceae bacterium | reverse complement strand
TCGGGCTTCAGGTCTTTTACTGTTAGCAACTCTTTGTCAAGAAAACCATCCTGCTGAAGGAAAACGCCTCGCTGCACAGCCTCACCGTAGTACATCTTGTCTGAAATATCTTTCCAACGGGCCATCTCAGGCTTCTCATTGAACTTTGTCTTATTCAAAATTTCACCGAGTCGCTTGGGGTCAGATTTTCTCACCTGCTCAATCGCCCAGAGAGAATACTTCAGCGTCCAGGCGCCAAGGTAGTTAGTGTACCAGTTGTTGTTTACATTGTTCTCATACTCGTTAGGGCCTGTCACACCTAACACCACGTACTTATTTTTATCTGTTGACCAATTCACTCGCTGTGACCAGAAGCGAGAAATACCGATCAATACTTCGAGTCCATATTGATTCAGGTAATTTACATCTCCAGTATAGTTGATATAGTCACGAATGGCATACGCCATCGCGCTGGTGCGATGGATTTCCTCAAAGGTGATCTCCCACTCATTGTGACATTCTTCTCCATTCATGGTCACAAAAGGATAGAAAGCCGCACCGTCTTTGAATCCTAATTTCTGTGCATTCTCGATCGCCTTCGGTAAATGCTTGTATCGATATACTAAAAGGTTGCGAGCCACCTCCGGATCTGACGTACCCAAATAAAACGGTAGGCAATAAGCCTCGGTATCCCAGTAGGTACTGCCGCCATATTTCTCGCCCGTAAAACCTTTCGGTCCGATATTCAATCGAGGATCAGCGCCAGTATAAGTTTGCATGAGCTGAAAGATATTGAAGCGAATGCCTTGCTGCGCAGCTGTATCACCTTCAATAGTGACATCACATTTCTTCCAGATGTCGGTCCAAATGGCTACGTGGGCAGCCAGCAACTTATCAAACCCAGTAGCCTGAGCTTCTTTCAATTTTTTCTTTGCGTTCTCTTGTATCTTTTTCTTGGGATGATTCTCCGAAGAAAGTACTACGCCATACTTAAGAATGACTGTTTCAACTTCCTTCTTTAAAGGAATTGTAACGATGTTATCTGCGTATTTTTCACGCTTGTTGGCTTTGGCTTTCACCTTAACCGCTTTACCCCCGGCAAGCACCGAGTAGGTCATGCCGGTTGTTACATGAAACAGTGTCTTGCGTGTCTCGGCTGTCACGATAGCCAGCCCCGCCTTCGCCTCTTTAGAAACCTCCTCCCAAAACTTTTCATCGTAGTTGGAATCCTTGTTGACTACATCCGCATCCACAGCTAGCGTGACGGTGGCCGAAGCCGAAAAGTTAAGAGGTGTGATGGCGTAGCGAATAACTCCAACCTCGCCATCGGCCATGCTGCAGAATCGCCTGGCTTCAACCTTTAATTTTTTTCCATCAGACAAAGTAGCTGTAAATGACCGAGAAAGGAGTCCTTGCTTCATGTCCAGCACCCGCTTAAAATTACTGATCTTGCAGTGGGTCAGATCTAGATTTTGCTTACCAATCTTAACATGAATGCCGATCCAACTGGGTGCATTCAGCACCTTCGCGAAATATTCAGGGTAGCCATTTTTCCACCAACCCACGCGTGTCTTGTCTGGATAATACACCCCTGCTACATAGCTGCCCTGGTGGGTATCACCTGAAAAGGCCTCCTCAAACGTAGCGCGCTGACCCATCCGCCCATTACCCAGGCTAAAAAGGCTTTCAGAAATTCTATTCAAATGAGGGTCAAAACCTTCTTCAATAATGTGCCAGTCGTGGTGCTTAATGTAGTGCTTCATAGGTTAAACCATTTCAAATTTTTTGACTTCAAATTTACAGTTGATCGAGTTGGTCAGGCAAGAAATCTCCCGTCCGGGGGATTACACGGTTTGCTTTGCCCAGTTGCTTGGGAGAACCAATGCCCACGCATTTCATCTTGGCATTCAGAGCAGCTTCTACTCCCGCCTCCGCATCTTCAAAAACAACACAATCCGCAGGTCCGACTTGCAGGCGACTTGCAGCTAGAAGAAATATCTCCGGATCGGGCTTGGAATGAGTGATCATCGTGCCATCAACAATTGTATCAAACTCATTTTTTATTTGCAACAATTCAATCACACGCT
>JAIENH010000759.1 GCA_019751475.1 Cyclobacteriaceae bacterium | reverse complement strand
GCTCTTCCGATCTGTGCCCTGTTCACGAAGGGAAGATTGCGAGCCAAAGAGCGTGTTCTCATCACCGGCATTGGGGGTGGTGCTGCGCTGTGGGCCTTGCAATTGGCCGTTGGTTATGATGCGCGTGTTTCGGTCACCTCGGGATCAGAAGAGAAGTTGGCAAAGGCTAAAAATCTCGGAGCACTCTTTACCTATAATTACAAAGACCCCGACTGGGTAACAAAAGCACAGAAAGACTCGGGTGGCTTTGATGTGATCATTGACAGTGCAGGTGGTGAAGATTTTAACAAGTTATTGGAATTGGCAGTGCCGGGCGGACGTATTGTAAACTTCGGACGCACCGCAGGAGGCGCGGCCGGCATCGACATCCGTAAATTATTTTGGAAACAGCTTTCTATCCACGGCACCACCATGGGCACCCGTGATGAGTTTTTATCGTTGCTGGAATTTCTTGAAAGCCGAAAAATAAAACCTGTGATTGACAAGGCATTCCCGCTAAGGGACATTGCGAAAGCATTTGAAAGGATGAAGAACGGAGAGCAGTTCGGAAAAATTATTTTGAACATTCACCCCTGAGAAGATGGAAAAGTTTCCAGTCACGGATAAAACGGAGATCACACGCCTTGCCAAGCGGGGTGTGTATGACAAAGCCACCGTGTACAGCATACTGGATGAAGCACTGGTCTGCACGCTGGCTTATGCAAAAGAAAATGAACCCTTTCAAATTCCTACCGGCTTCTGCCGGATAGACGATACGTTATACATTCATGGGTCTGTTGGGAGTTTTTACATGCGTGAATTGCGTGACATACAACCGCCCGTCTGCATTAGTGTGACGCTGCTGGATGGGCTGGTGCTGGCCCGCTCTGCTTTTCACCATTCTGTAAACTATCGTTCCGTAGTCCTGTTCAGCAAGCCACATTTGGTCACAGATCAAACTGAGTTGTATCACGCACTGGAAGTTTTTACAAATAAAATGTGCCCGGGTCGCTGGGACGATGTCCGCAAACCCAATGAGGGTGAATGGAAAGCAACGATGGTTTTGTCGTTCAATCTGCAGGAAGCATCGGCCAAGGTGCGCACGGGGCCGCCCAAAGATGACGAGGAAGATTACACGCTCGACATCTGGGCCGGTGTGCAGCCGCTGAATACTATTCGCGGAGAGGCGCTGCCCGATCCCGCTTTAAAAGATGGTGTACCGCTACCGGAATATTTGAAAGTAAAATGAATGCAACCGAGCTTGATAAACTTTGCCTGAAGTTGAAAGGCACCACCACGGATGTGAAGTGGGGCAATGACCTTTGCTACTGCGTGGGCGGAAAAATGTATTGCGTAATCACGCTCGAAGGTTCGCCCAAAGTTTGTGTGAAAGTATTGCCGGAAGAATTTACTGAATTGACCGAGCGAAAGAACGTCATACCGGCACCGTATGTTGCCAAGTATCACTGGGTGATGGTAGAAAACTTTGCTGCACTGAAGCCGGGCGAATGGAAAAAGTATGTTCAGCAGTCATACCAGTTGGTATTTGATAAACTGCCTAAGAAAGTGCGTGAATCAATTTCCTTTAGGCAGAAGCTGTAAAGGGTTCGACACTTTTGCAAGATTAACGAATGCGGGCGTAAGCGGGCAAGGGATTGTAGTGGAAAGCCCGAAGTGCGTTGGTCCCGATAGCTATCGGGGGCGCGTGGCCGGACTTGGAACGAAAAGCCCGGTGGCCTTGCGATAGCTTGGCCATACCCCAAAAATTACAAAAACTATTGTACGCCCAACTATAACGATAGCTACCTCAATTGCAGAAGCTTTAACAAAGGCTACCTCGGTAGCAGGAGCTTTAGCGAAGGCTACCGAAAACCAGCATAAAATCTTATCTTTGCGCGGCTAAAGCGCGAATCCCTATCAAATTCGCGGTTTTATTTGAATTTTCACTATTCATCCATAAACCAATAACCGACATGGGCAGACCTCCGATCCTTCCGAAAAAGAAAAAAGACGGCTACTACATTGAAATCCGTAACAAGGGTGCCAAATCAGGCACTATTATTATTCGCGACAGTGAGCAGGCCAT
>JAIENH010000777.1 GCA_019751475.1 Cyclobacteriaceae bacterium | reverse complement strand
TGATGTGGTGCGAAACCGACTGTTGCGTGCCATAATGATTACAAGGTAGGCACAATTGGCCTGAAGAAAAATGATTACTGATTTTCGGGGCCTTCACCAATGGTGTTGACTTCCTGCGAAAAATCTGTGGGTGTAGGGAGTTCGCTCAATTCACTGATACCAAAATATTCCATGAACTTGGGGCTGGTGCCGTAGATCAGCGGTCTTCCCGCCGACTCGCCTTTGCCCTGAATTTCAATTAACCCTTTCTCTAATAATTTCTGAACGGCATAATCACAATTGACACCGCGTATCGTTTCCACTTCCGTCTTCGAAACGGGTTGCTTGTAGGCAATGATGGAAAGGGTCTCCATGGCCGAGGTAGAAAGACGCTTCTTGGATTGCTGCTTGAGCATGATACCGATGCTGGCCTGGTAGGCGGGCTTGGTAAGAAACTGGTAGCCGCCTGCTGATTTATTCAATTGAAAAGAAAAATCTTCGTGCTCGTATTTTTCCGTTAGTCGTTGGATAGCACCCACGATATCTTCTTCTGGCACGTCTGCATTAAACATTTCAGAAAGGCACGACTTCAAATCGGCCAGCTTAATGGGTGACGGTGAGCAGAAGATCAGCGCCTCAATATGATTTTGTAAAAAGTCCAACGAGTTGAGTTTAAAGGAGTGAGTGAGATTAGTCGTGCTGCATCATTTTTGCCTCGATGGATTGCGTGGTGTGTGGCACCGCGATCAAACGCTCCTTGGGAATCAACTTGCCGGTAACGGTGCAGATGCCGTACGTTCTATTTTTGATTCGCACCAACGCATTCTCCAGATTGGTGATGTACTTGAGCTGCCGTGCTGCGAGTTGGCTCAGGTTTTCTTTTTCAGCTGTTTCGGCACCGTCTTCCAAAACTTTAGTATTGCCGCCTGACGTGCTGTCAGTGCCAGCATCGTTGTTGCGGTTCAATGTTTCTTTCAAAATGCGAAACTCTTCTTTTGATTTTTCAAGTTTTGACTTGATAAGCGTTTCAAATTCTTTCAGTTCCTCATCGCTGTAGCGCGTCTTGTCATCGGGCACAGAGACCTTCACCGGCTTGTGAGCAATAGGGCGCTGCGTTAAAGCCGGGAATATGTTGAGTTGAAGCGGAGGCTTTGGAGCTGCAGGAGCAGATTTAACTTCTGACTTCTTCAAGGCGGGTGCTGTCTTTTCCACTACTTTCTTAGGAGCGACTTCCTTTTTGGGGGCTGCTTTTTTAACTACGACTTTGGTCTCTACCTTCTTCACAGGCGTTTTTGCCTTTACAGCCTTTACAGCCTTTTTGGCCTTGGGCGCTGCCTTGGCCTTGGGGGCCGCCTTCTTCACAATCTTTTTTATAGGTTTTTTCGCTGATTTCGCCATAATGTTCAGTCCTCCAGGACGGGATTTTAAAAAGATGCGCAAAAATACGCGGCTGGGGGAGAAACAAAAAATATCCCCGAATTAATTCCCCGGAAGGAAAAGAAATGCAATTGGCAGCTTTTTCAACCACAACACCAAAATTTTGTAGGTTGTGCCACTTGCGAGATGACCAACTTGAACTACAAAGACATTGCACTGAAGGCGCGTTGCAAAAGCCATGAATTTGCTGAAGCGCAATTACATTCTTTAGCAGCCACTTTCGTGGGAGAAGACAGACAAACGGACGAATACTTTTATGTGGATATCGGCAAGCTCAAGTGGCGTCATGGCAACATCGAAAACCTGATTACACACTATGAAAGGCGTGTGGAAGATGGCGCTGAGCGCACCATCGTTTATCGGTATGATGTTGACCCTACACAAGAAATGATCCAAGAGTTATTTTCCGAGTATAAGCAAATTGGAGTAGTGAAGAAAGTGCGAAAGATTTATTCATTGTCACCTTTAAAAATTCACCTCGATCACTTGCCGAACGATACACGGTTTATTGAGATCGAAGCAATTGATCGCACCAATCAATTTACCACAGAGGAACTTCGCACGCTTTGCCTTTCGATGAAAGAAGAATTACAAATTTCTGATTCAGATCTGATAGCCACCGGATATTTTACAAACTGACTTAGCG
>JAIENH010000710.1 GCA_019751475.1 Cyclobacteriaceae bacterium | reverse complement strand
CAGTCAGGGCAAGTAAATACTATAGACTATTTTGTAAATTGGGACTTGAATGGGGACGGAAGGGTAAGAAAAACAAATCAGCAACGTGTTCGAAGAATTCAGAAACGCTTTTAGCAAGCCAAACAATGCACATGTGCAGTTGATCATCATCAACGTGACGGTGTTTTTGTGCCTGGGTGTGCTGATGGTGATTTCAAAAGTTGGCGGATTTGATTACATCTACACGCTGGCGCACAACCAGTTTCTGATGCCTCCCAAGTTCGTAGACTTTGCCCTTCGCCCATGGACGATCATTTCGTATGCCTTCATGCATGGCGACATCTTTCACATCCTCTTCAACATGCTGGCGTTGTACTGGTTTGGAAAATTGTTTATCGAATACCTGGGCAGCGACAAGTTAATCGCCTTGTATCTTCTTGGTACACTGGCTGCGGGTCTATGTTATCTGATGGTGTTTAACACCATTCCCTACTTTAAAAATCAGTCAGAATTTTCAGGTATGGTGGGTGCTTCTGGTGCGGTGTATGCTGTGATGGTGGCAGCGGCTACACTCATTCCCGACTATACTTTTTTCCTGCTCTTCTTTGGGCCGGTGAAGATCAAGTACATTGCTGCATTTTATATCGTACTTTCTTTTTTAGGATCAGTAGGAGCTAATGCGGGTGGCAACATTGCTCATCTTGGTGGTGCGCTGATGGGCTTTGTGTACATCAAGCAGTTGCAGATCGGTGTGAATTGGGGTGGTTGGATTACGGCCACGCTGGATTGGTTTGAGGGTCTTTTCAAACCAAGCCCGAAAGTGAAAGTGACGTACCGCAAGGCTGAGCCAACCAACGGAAAAAAGAATGTGAACCTCAGCGGCATATCGCAACAAGAGATAGACGACATCCTCGACAAAATCTCGGATGGTGGCTACGAGAGCCTCACCAAAGACGAGAAAGAAAAACTCTTCAAGGCCAGCAAGAAATAACTTCCTTATGCTATTGCTTTCGCAATGGCAAAGGCGGCTGCGGCCGCTACAGCTCCAATCAACGTTACGCGAAGCGCACCTTTCAGCAACGGCTGACCGGTGAGTTTGCTCTTGATCAAACCAAATGCGACAAGGCAAATCAATGTGATGATGGATGAATAGATGAGTCCTTCGCGTGATGATTCAGTGAAGAAGTAAGCACTCAGGGGAATGAGTCCGCCAATGATGTAACTGATAGCGATGATGAAAGCGCTTTGGTGTGCCCGATTTTTATCGGGACGCTCCAGGCCGAGTTCAAAGCGCATCATGAAGTCCACCCACTCCTTTGGCTTCTTGGCCATTTCGCGGGCGATTTTTTCCTGTAGTTCTTCGCTGATGCCGTACTTGGCAAAAATTTCTTTTGTCTCCGCTATTTCTATTTCGTGCTTGTGCACGATCTCATCGTACTCACGCCTTTCTTCCGAATCGTAGTGTTCAATTTCTGTGCGACCTGCCAGGTAGCCACCCAATCCCATGGCAATGGAACCGGCTGCAATTTCGGCCAGCCCTGCGGTGATCACAATAGCAGTTGAGTCAACCGCACCACTCAACCCTGCCGCGAGGGCAAAGGGTACCGTGAGTCCATCGCTCATGCCAATCACAAAATCGCGTACCTTCTCTGACGACTGAAAATGTTCTTCCATGCCCGAATTTACAAACAGTTTTGGTGATTAGTCTTTGAGGGCAAAAAATCGCACCAGCACATTGAGGATTTCTTCTTTGCTGGCTAGGTTGGGTACCTCTCGGTTGGCGAGATTAAATGCTTCTATCTTCTTGTAATACTCCTCTTCCGTAAGGTGGAAAAGCTCTCGCAGATACTCCTTCGTTTCATCGGAGTGCATCACCTCGCGAAATGTTTTTGTGCGGAGCTGCGCCTCTTCTACTTTCTTTAATTTCTTCTTTTCCTTTTCTGATTTTGAAAATTGTGAGAACACGCCACTCATTACCACCCCAGGCCCGAAAGTCTGGATCGTGGGGTTGGGAGCATAGATGTCCGCAGTGCTGAGGGGCATGGTTGAGTTTCTGAAAGGGGAGGAGGTCTTGTAAG
>JAIENH010000142.1 GCA_019751475.1 Cyclobacteriaceae bacterium | reverse complement strand
ACCCTGCGGTTGAGTCGCCTGGTTTCTTCGGTAGAATTGTCAGCAATGGGTTTTGATCCGCCAAAGCCTTTGCCGGTGATACGCTTGCCGCTGATTCCTTTTGAAACGATGTAGCCCTTCACGCGATCCACTCTTCGCTGCGAAAGGCGAAGGTTATGCTCGGGGTTGCCGCGATTGTCGGTGTGGCCGGTAAGAAGTATTTCTACTTTCGGATTGACCTGAAGAAATGACACCACCAGGTCAAGTTCATCGTAGGATTCAGGTAGCAGGTTGTAGGTGCTTTGCTGAAAGAGTACACTTTTAAGATTAACAGTAGCTCCTATCTCAATAGGCTGAAGTTTGAAGTTCATCTCCAGCGATTTCATTTCGTAGGTCCTCACATCCAGCTTCTCAAAGTTGCTTACGTAACCACTGGCTTCCACTCGCAGTGTATATTCATTAACAGAAGGGAATCGTATTTCATATCGGCCATCAGGCCCTGCTACTACTTTGAACAATGAATCAGAATGAAAGGTAAGCGTGGCTCGCACCGGCTGATTGGTTTTGGAACTGCTCACGCGACCAAAGACTCGGAAGAGTTTCTCCTCCCCAGCAATAGGCTTATCGCGCGTGATGGGGACCATCTTCACAATGGTGTCGGGGCGTTGGGCCACCAATGAATCTTGTAAGTCAAGCGGTGGACGGTAGAATTTTACATCACCATAGCCATCACTGTTTAAGGTGCTCGTAAACAAGGCAAAGCGTTGCTCAGGATAGGTGCGATAAAAAAGTTCGCGACCTTCTGAGTTTACATTAGCACCCATGTTCACTGGCTCCGACCAATTTGTCCATGAATCATCCAATCGTTCTGAAAAATAAATATCAAAGCTGCCATAACCTTTTCTGCCATTGGTTGCGAAATACAGAAATCTACCATCAGCACTGATGCTGGGGCTCAGCTCTTGATACTTCGTATTGATCTTGCTGCCAAGATTTTTGGGCTCAGACCATTTACCAGACTCTAACACGGATACATAAATATCTTCTGCTCCCAACGAACTGTAGCCATCGGCAGAGTAGACAAGTGCCTCTATTGTCGTTGATAGAAATCCGTGAGTGGTTATGCTTTTGTTCAGGAAATACGGCACCGTAATATTTTCTGGCCTCGACCAGCCTTCGGAAGACCGGATCGAGACTGATATTCCCTGGCTGCCAGCAATGCCACCATCTTTGCCATAATGCCCGGAAAGAAACAACCGCTCT
Organism: Cyclobacteriaceae bacterium; assembly: GCA_019751475.1. Lineage (GTDB taxonomy): Bacteria > Bacteroidota > Bacteroidia > Cytophagales > Cyclobacteriaceae > ELB16-189. Next base: position 800 of record JAIENH010000142.1, on the reverse strand, counting down.
CCGTCATTCGAAAGCCCGACTACTGAATTGTAACCTTCCGTGTTGATCATCTTTCCTCCGTGCAGGGGCAGCGACCACTCCTCACCTGTCCATACAGCATACCAGATATCACCGGGGTCTTTCTTTCCCAGGATGTTGTCCGGATGATTGGCTACTGTCCAGTACATCACTTTGCGATCGGGGCTAATGACTGGTGACAATTCATCGTACGGTGAATTGACATGACTAAACGATTTCTGCGACATCGTTTGAGCCGATACTACTGAATATAAAAAAGAAAAGACGAGCAGAAGAACTGCTATCCTTAATTCTAGTCGAGTTCCACTTAAGTTATTCTTCACGCTTATTACACCATTAACAAATTCAAAAATACAAGAAGTCATCTCCTACATTTGTTCTAAAACAAACATAGGAGATGACTTCTACTTACTCACCCACGGATTGCCTTTTACCAAAAATCTCCACGGCAAAAGAGCATCCTCACCGGCATAATCAATACCAACTCGAGGGCTGCTGACAATATCGCTTGGCTTTACTCGAATACCTTCTTCAATCCAAAGTTGCTTCGACCACACTGTCTTGCCATTAAGTGATCTGTCAATCTGCAATGCCTTAGCCAACTTGCCTGGGCCCGATGTAATTCGCGCTTCACGAACTGTATTCATGCGCACTTTCATCTGTTCAACACCATGTACGGGCTCCAGGGCGCGAATGAGTACTGCATCAGCCTCACCTTCCACATTGGTCACCACATTAAAAAGATGATGAATGCCGTAGCAAAGATACACGTATGCATGGCC
>JAIENH010000775.1 GCA_019751475.1 Cyclobacteriaceae bacterium | reverse complement strand
CGTACGCATCCACGATTAACGGTGACGTTGACCTCGACTATGTCGGCAACCCCCCGGGTGACTCTCGGTACTATACCCTTAATGGGAATATTCACGCGAACTTCAAAAAGGGATTGGCTGCGCAGCTCACCTTCAAAAGTTTCAATGGTGAATTTTATTCTTCCATTGATGATATTGTGCCGATGGCGGTGTCGGTGGAGAAGTACCCCAAAGGTGAGGGGATACAGTATAAAGTAAATGGCAATCGCTACCGTGTAGGGTCGGGTGGACCGCTGCTGGATTTTGAAACGTTCAATGGAGACGTGTATTTAAAAGAAAAGGAAAATTAAATTTGAATTGAAATGAAAAGGCTAACGAACATATCGATAATCGTGTTGATGCTCACTTCATGGCTCGCACAAGCACAAAACACAAATGAATTTACAGTGCCCTTGAGTGAGCCCGGAAAGCGGGGAAGGCTAAAGGCTCATCTGAACTACGGGTCAATCACAATAAAGGGGAGTGGTCGCAAGGATGTGCTCGTGAGGTATGCATCGATGAAAGACCGTGATGATCCAGGCAGCAAGGAGAAAGAGGGCATGAGGCGCATCACCGGTGGCGGCCTGGAGCTGGAAGCTGCTGAGAACAACAACCAGGTGAAAGTAGAATCGAACTCATGGAACGTAAAGACTGATCTGGAAATTGAAATACCGGCTGGCATGGACCTGGATGTGAGCACCTACAATGATGGCGACATCATGATCACCAATGTGCAGGGCGAGGTAGAGTTGAAAAACTACAACGGGGAGATTACCGCCCTGAATGTATCGGGCTCTGTGGTGGCTACCACCTACAATGGTGATGTCAAAATCACGTTTGACAAAGTGACAGAAAACACACCGATGTCGTTTTCAACGTTCAATGGCAACATAGATCTCACTTTTCCAGCTGCTACCAAGGCCACGTTCAAAATGAAGACCGAGCAGGGCGATATTTTCACTGGCTTTGATATGAACATTGTGAGCAGCGGCCCCGTGCAGAAGAAAGACACAAAGTCAGGAGGATACAAACTCATTATAGACGAGTGGAAGAAAGGTGACATCAATGGGGGTGGCGCAGAGATCACTATGAAAAACTACAACGGAGACATTTACATCCGAAAGAAGTAACGGATAGTCTCTAAGCAAATGAAGCTGCTTTTACCGATGGTTGAGGCAGCTTTGTTTTTTATTTTGGGCTGTGAGGATTGAGCTGATTAAGAAAAACCCTAATTTAGACGGCAAATAAGGGCGGCTTTAAAATGAGTAGGAATAGTCTGCATCGTCAAGTGGTAATTTCGATAATGATAATTGCACTGACAGCAATAGAGTCACAGGGGCAAGTATCGTTCAATGATTTACTTGTAATCAGCGAGTTGGAATATGCCGAGTTGGTGCACGGAATCCTTGTTGAAAGAAGCTTTGATTATAAAGGTAGGGTTGAAAAGGATAAAGATGGTTACAATGTCGACACCTGGTCATACTCGAATGGTATTGCTTGGATTGAGTACAAAAACATCCTTCGTCATGATCAAGAAACGGACAAGATATCAGAATTTCATTCAATAATCTTTTATACCACATCGATACGTATGTACAATTCCATTCTAAATGAAATTAAGGGTAGGGGATGGATCGCAGAAGATAAACATTTAACTGGTGACAACATGGAAGGATTTAAATCATATCTGTACTTCGGAGAGAAAACACTGTACTCCAAAATGAAAGGAATATTAATTGGAGTGAATGAGAATTTTAGAGGGACTACAACTTATCGTTTTTTATTTCTATAACCGATTTCGCTAGTCAAATTTTACTTCTTTTTGCGCATTAATTTCATGCGTTACGTTAGATTGCTATGATTTGTAAGTCTTATGGAATACCTATACCAGGTTACGCCCGAGCATCCTCGTGCAAAGCACAGGACTCTCAATCTGATTTGTCAATTGCTTTAAGTTTCTAAGATGAGCGGGAAACGAGGCTCGAATGCCGGGCTGCGCCCGAGCATCCTCGTCCCGAT
>JAIENH010000605.1 GCA_019751475.1 Cyclobacteriaceae bacterium | reverse complement strand
CACTGTGTCTCCCACTTGAACGTATTGTAATTCAGAAATCCACCCATGGAGTACGTAGAGTCTGATTTATTCTGATCGAATGACCGGTGATAGAAAAATTTACCGTTCCAGCGGTTGTCTTTGCTGGCCAGGTTGTAGTCAAGGCCCACCACACGATTGTACCGTTGCGGTTTTAATGTGAAGTCACCATTGAGCGAATCTTGTGCGGCTTGCTTGTTGATGAAGATCATGCCGATGTTGGAGCGGGAGAAAATCTTTTGCTGAAAGGACGCCACAGAATAATTGGTGGAGGGAAGACCGATGGATGCATCTTTCCCGGCTTGCATGGTGAGCAGCCCCACGCGAAGGTTGTTGTTGATTTTTCCGCTGAGGCGCGCACCGCCATAGATCGTGTTTTGTATGTTTTGTCCCGTGGAGGCATCGCGTGCTACGCCAATGCGCCTGGAGAAAAAAGGTCGTGTGCCCTCTACTCCAAAATTGGCAAACAAGTCTGCATTCTCCAGGAAGAACTGTCTTCGCTCGGGGAAGAAAATCTCAAAGCGGTCAAGGTTGGTTACTTGCTGGTCTACCTCTACTTGCGAGAAATCGGGATTCACCGTAAGGTCAAGGTTTAGAGCTGAGCTCACTGCAATTTTTGCATCGCCACCAAATTGAAGATCGCGAACGGCTGGTGTGCCTGCTTCAAAATTCCGGCTGATACGACCTGCTGTGAAAGGAATGACAGATATGTTAGGCCCCGGATGTTCCAGTGGTTTGTCCCAATAAAGCTTTCGCAAAAAAGCGAGGTTGAGCAACGGGTAGACACGGGGCACGGGCGTCCAAGTGGAGCGCTCGGCATTATGACTGTCGATGCGATAAAAGTTGACGTTCCATTCGCTTAGTCCTGCCTTGTACCGGATTGTTTTGAATGGAATAGCAAATTCACACACCCACCGGTCGTCCAGCATGCGGGCAGCCGAATACCATTTGTTGTCCCAATTAAGAGAGAGGTCTTCGGGTGAATTACCACCGTTGGCCACCAGTCCTTCGCGCTGCACGCCAAACGGGTTTACACCAAATTGAAATGCATTCGTATTGTCAAGATAGGTGTCCATAGAGAACACGAAGCTATCGTTGGCCTCACCGCGAAAATCCCTGCGAAGGGAAGGAGTGACGTATTCGCGAGAGCCATTGTTGTGCATAATAGCGTAGAGGTAGATGAAATTGTCATCGTATGTCATTCGCACTTCGGTCTGCGCTTTCGCGTAAGAAGAGTCGAAGGGAAAAAATTGTTTGAAATGATCAGCCACATCGGCCTTGACCCAATCGGGTTCATTCATTTCAGCATCTATCACAATCGGGCCCGTAGCTCTTTTTATCTGAAGGCCGGGTAATTGCGCGAGGGAAAGTGCAGGGAGTATAAAAGCAATTAAAAGGAAATAAAGACGGGTCAAATTCGTTCTTTTTTTGCGCTGCAAGGATACTAAATAAGGCAGGCTTGGCTATAAATTTTTTGATAAGCGGGCAGGCCTGTCCAAATAGAAATCACCCGTTAGCCGTGAGTAGTCTGTTGTCCATTCGTTGTTTTCAGAATACAGTACAAGCTCATTTTCGATGACAGGAGAATGGATGCGACTGAATTCCATGAGCGATCGTTCTGCCAGTTTAGTCGCGCGACTGTAGAAACGCGTGTGCCTCGTGAGAAAGAGATCATGCTCTAATGCCTGGACTGAAAACTGCAAAGCTTCCTGACAAGGAAGAATAATGCTTAGCACACCACTGGGTGCGAGAAGTTTTTTTGCAGCTTGAATGAGATCAATAGCCCTTAGTGTCTCATCATGCCGCGCGATAGCCCGCGCATCTTTTGGAGGGAGGAGGCTTTTTGAAAAGTAGGGAGGATTGCAAACAATCACCTCATATTGACGATTCATGTCAAATGCTTGCAAGGATGTATGGATAACGGAAATTTTTTCAGGCCACGGTGACAGCTTCACATTTTCTATTGCCTGCTGTGCATCTTCGGCCTGCAGTTCAACCGCATCGATGTGTGTATTG
>JAIENH010000459.1 GCA_019751475.1 Cyclobacteriaceae bacterium | reverse complement strand
GTACATGCGCTCGCTGGCTACACGGCAGAGCAACCTGGCGCTGTCGGCTTATGTGAAAGAAGCCGTGCAAATTCTAAAAGCAGCGGGTTTTGATTTAATCATCCTGGAGACCTCGGGCATTGGCCAGAGTGATACTGAAATTCTTGACCATAGCAACGTGTCGCTCTACGTGATGACACCTGAATACGGAGCGGCTACACAATTAGAAAAAATTGACATGCTGGACTTCGCAGACGTCATCGCTCTCAACAAATTTGACAAGCGTGGCGCTCTTGACGCACTACGCGATGTAAAAAAACAGTACCAGCGCAATCACAACCTGTGGGATAAAAAGCCGGACGATATGCCGGTATTTGGTACGATCGCCTCTCAATTCAATGATCCAGGCACCAATCAATTGTACCGCCATGTGATTGAAAGGATTGTAGAAAAAACGGGAGCCCATCTGAAATCATCGTTTCAAATCACGCACGAGATGTCAGAAAAGATTTTTGTCATCCCACCTCATCGCACCCGCTACCTCAGCGAGATATCAGAAAATAACCGCAGTTACGACAAGTGGGTTAGCCGTCAGGCGGAAATTGCGCAGCAACTGTACGCTCTTAATACCACCTTGGGCCTTCATTCTTCAGAGGCTTTACAATCACAGCTTCAATCTGCCTATAAAGAATTGGAGCGAGGCCTTGACGGAAACAACAAAAAGATACTGGAAGATTTCCCATCCAAAGCAGAACAATACCGTGCGCCTGTATTCAAATTTAAAGTTCGGGATAAAGAGATCGGCATTAAGACACATTCAGAATCGCTATCGCATTTGCAAATCCCAAAAGTTGCCTTGCCCAAATACAAAGCTTGGGGTGATTTGCTACGCTGGATGTTGCAGGAAAACGTGCCTGGCGAATTTCCGTACACGGCAGGCATCTATCCATTTAAGCGTGAAGGCGAAGATCCTACTCGAATGTTTGCAGGAGAAGGCGGACCGGAGCGCACCAATCGAAGATTTCACTACGTGAGCCTGGCGATGCCGGCCAAGCGTCTCTCCACTGCTTTTGACTCCGTAACGTTGTACGGTCACGACCCTGACTATCGTCCTGATATTTATGGCAAGATTGGTAACTCAGGTGTAAGCATCTGCTGCCTCGATGACGCGAAGAAATTGTACAGCGGCTTCAATCTGTCAGATCCAAAAACATCTGTGTCCATGACCATTAACGGTCCGGCCCCCATGCTGCTCGGGTACTTTATGAATGCTGCTATCGACCAACAATGCGAGCTACACATTCGTAAAAATGGATTGGAGCAGGAAGTAAAAAAGAAAATTGCAGAAATCTACAAAGGCCATGAAGGCGAGCATCCCTCCTACCAGGGAAGTTTACCGAAAGGCAATGACGGACTTGGCCTAATGTTGCTAGGCGTAACAGGTGACCAGGTGTTGCCCAAAGAAGTATATGAGAAAATAAAAGAAGAAACGCTGGCCCAAGTGCGCGGTACCGTGCAAGCCGACATCCTGAAAGAAGACCAGGCGCAAAACACATGCATCTTCTCTACGGAGTTTGCCTTGCGGCTGATGGGCGATGTGCAGCAATACTTTATTGACCACAACGTCAGGAACTTTTACTCGGTGTCCATTTCAGGTTACCATATTGCTGAGGCAGGTGCTAATCCCATTTCGCAATTGGCCTTTACACTTTCCAATGGCTTCACCTACGTAGAATACTACCTGAGCAGGGGTATGGACATAAACGAGTTTGCGCCCAACCTTTCCTTCTTTTTCAGCAATGGCATTGACCCGGAGTATTCGGTGATTGGTCGTGTGGCGAGACGGATTTGGGCCAAAGCCATGAAAAACAAATATGGTGCGAATGCACGGAGCCAAATGCTGAAGTATCATATTCAAACGTCCGGGCGATCACTTCACGCCCAGGAAATTGATTTTAATGATATCCGCACTACGCTGCAGGCGCTTTACGCGATTTATGATAATTGTAATTCCCTGCACACCAACGCCTACGATGAAGC
>JAIENH010000780.1 GCA_019751475.1 Cyclobacteriaceae bacterium | reverse complement strand
GGCTATCAAGTGGCCACGATCGAGACATCGGTTGACTATCAAATCAAGTTAGTGGTGCTGGATTATTACAGCGGCAAAACGTTGATCGAGTTTCCTAATCCTGACAACGATTTGCTTTCCATGCCCCGCTGGTCGGATGATGGAAAGAAGATTGTGGCCCTTCGCGGTAATTCAAAAGGAAAGACCATCACGGTGTTTGATGTGGCACAGACTACTTCTGCCAATCTCATTCCATTCTCGCAAGAAAACATTGGGCATCCTGTGATGTATAAGAATTTTGTTTTCTTCAACTCACCCGTCAGCGGTATTGACAATATTTATGCGCTCAATACGGAAACGAATGAACGCTTTCAAGTTACGTCCAGTAAATACGGGGCTTTTAATCCAGCCCTTGCGCCCGATGGAAAGTCTATCTTCTACAATGAGCAAACCCGCAACGGCATGGATGTCGTTAAGATTCCGAATGATGTAACCTCATGGAAGAAGATTGACAATGTGCAGCCCCCGGCCAAGTCTTTCTTTCAGCACTTAGTTGAGCAGGAGGGAAGCCCAGATTTATTGAAGGGTGTTCCAACCATTGAATACAAAAGCAAGCGATACCATCGGGCGAGGGGTATGATCAACCCGCACAGCTGGGGCCCCTTCCTGACCAATTCACTCACACAAGTTGAGTTGGGGTTGTCATCGCAAGACATTCTTAGCACCACCACCGTTGATTTAGGCTATACATTCGATGTTAACGAGCGCACGGGTGCCTGGCGTGCAGGCATGAGCTACCAGGGTTTGTATCCGATTCTGGATGTCAGCGTTTCACAATCAAACCGGTCGGTTGATGAAGGCGAAATTGAATATGGTAAAATTGTGAAGACCGATACGGTGGCCGTTCGAGACAATCTTACTTTCAAGTGGGAAGAAAGAAATGTGGAAGCGGGTGTGCGGGTGCCATTGCTTACAACATCATCCAAATATTTGAGTCGCCTTTCCTTTGCAAACTATGCTGGTCTCACTGAGGTGAGTGCATTCAAAAATTCTATTGATGGTACAGATAGTCGGTTGATACCAATCGACAACCCGCAATACTTTTTTAGAAACTATGTTGGCAACGGTACACTTCTCTACAATCATATCGATGTGTCTCTCGTGCGTCAGTTAAAGCGTAGCCGCAAGGACATCAATAGCAAATGGGGTCAGGCCTTGTACATGGATTATTTCAATACACCTTATGGTGGTGACTACCAGGGTGGCCAATTTTCTGTTTATGGATTGGTGTACCTGCCCGGGCTTGCCAAGCATCATTCTCTTTGGGGACATTGGGCTTACCAGAGCACGGAGTTGAAAGCGGTTGATTTAGCCAGCGGATTTGGCACTGATAATTACACCTTCCGAAACCAGGTACCATTACCACGCGGGCAATCGGTGTCTCGCTTTCAGGATTTCTATTCTATGTCGGCTAATTATACGCTGCCCATTTGGTATCCGGATATTGCTATTGGCCCACTGCTAAACATTCAGCGGCTCCGTGTTAATGCATTTTTTGACTATGGTTATGGAAAGACCGTGTTCCCCAGCCGTGCCATTAGTCGCACCTACACATCGGTGGGTGCAGAGGTAAAATTCGATATTAATGTGATGCGCTTTTTGCCACAATTTGATGTAGGCTTTCGCTACAGCTATGGCCTCACACCGTCTGCCACACGGTTTGAATTACTGATTGGCAGTTTCAATTTTTAGATTTTTGGAAAGTAGGCTGGAGTGCTTGAAAATCGGCTCAATACGCCTATTTTTGACTTCCTAATTATTTAACAACCTGTATGGCAGAAATTATCCGGATGCCGAAAATGAGCGACACGATGACCGAGGGGGTGATCGCTAAATGGCATAAAAAGGTAGGGGACACAGTGAAGTCCGGTGACCTGATGGCTGAGATCGAAACTGATAAAGCCACCATGGATTATGAATCCTTTAACAATGGTACCATCTTGTACCTGGGTGCCAAAGAGG
>JAIENH010000788.1 GCA_019751475.1 Cyclobacteriaceae bacterium | reverse complement strand
ACTCAACGTGACGATTGTTATTCAGATTTTTACACATCAATTTATCATCTACGAAAACGGAGATGCCGCCAACAATACCACTATTAACAGATTGACGTATAACAACTACTTTTTGGGCATTGGCAATAGAAGCGATAGCTAAAAAAGAGACTAATAAAGCCTTCTTAATCATAATTTAAAGATAGCAACGAAAATGGATTTTTCAATCTCTTTAGTCGGTTCCGCTTTCAATAGATCTATTTCAACACCTCAAGTATCGCCTGCTCAAGAATTGAATCTTTTCCTCGTACTGAATCGGGCCTGATTGTTTGAACAACCAGATCTGGCCGTACGCCTGCACTAATTAACTGCTTATTGGCATCGTAGCTTAATCGACTTGATACGCGGTACGTCCAGCCGTTGGGTAGTTCTTTGAGAATGGGCCTCGATTCGCTGCCACCACCGGTAAAATCGCCCAGTATGATTGTTTGTGGCAGCACTTTCATCATCAAAAGAAAATCTTCTGTAGCGCTGTAGGAATAACGATTGCTCAGCACAGCTACTTTATTTTTGAATTGAGTAGCGCCACCAGGATAAATTTCTGCGGGGAAGAATTCGCTGAGATTATTTTTTTCACGGTTCACCCGGTAGCGCGCGAAACCATATGTTCTCTTTTGATCAGTGAACCGGCTCGCGATCGTTTCGCTGTTGGCTGAACTGCCGCCTGTGTTTCCGCGCACATCAATGATCACGCCTTTTACATCGCCAAATTCAGCAAGGATGTTATCGATGAGTTGATACTGCGAAGAGGAATTTCCAAAACTCCCAATATAAATGTAACCTACACCGCTGCTTAATAGCCCGTAGGAAATGGCCTGGTTGCCTTTGTAGTCGGACAGATAATTTCTCCTGATCCAGTTAATGCCGTAGAAGTTGGTCCGAAAGCGCGGATAATAAGAAATTGCTTGGGCGCCTTTTGGGTAAATGGTAGTGTGCGAGTCCTTCAGGTTGTTGAGCAAGTTGGTGAGTACTTTGGTAAGATTGGAATTGTTTGTATTGACATCTACCTGTGGGCGGTACACACTATACAAGGAATCCCAGTTCACGTGCTTGGTTTCAAAAGCCGGCCAGGTAAGTGCCACGCCTTTCCAAAATTCATCAAACGTATCAACAGGTGAGTTGCCAAGGTCACTTCCCAAAACGGCATCCCGACATGAAGTCGCGCTAACGAGGAAGGCAAATATGAGAAGTAATTGTTTCATCCTTACCGGAATGTGTAGACAAGTGAGACCAGCAACTGGTGATTTAATGCTCCCAGGTTTTCATATTGCGAAAGCTTATACAATTGAAACTGGTAATCAAAGCGTGCACGCATTCTCGTAGAGAGCCCCTTGTTAAGCGATAAGCGACTTCCGAGTTCATGAAACTGATTAGGTGACAGCCAACTGGATTCATTTGGAAAACTCAAGGCATAGCCTTGTTTGTAGGAATAACCAAGCAACGATGTCCAACATTGAAAACTGATTAGAGAATTTCTTACCGGCCATTCCGCTAAGACGGAAGGGCCTGCCGATCCAATGAGTTCTCCTGTATCATTGTTGCCAACCGAGCCTGTAGGGCTATTGTTATCGCGAAGAGATGCTTTCACTTCTGTCAATATTCCACCGTAAAATTGAATAGTACTTTTTATGAATTGCAGTCTTCTGTGATAGGCGTATTGAACATAGCCTTTCTTATCAGTGGTGGAAAGACCTTGTGACGAGGAGCGCAGCGTAGCCGAAGAATATTGCATCTGTACGTGGTGCTTACTTTTACTACCACCCGATCTGAAAAACAACTGGATCGGTGAGGAGCTGCCTGAGTGCGTGTAGGAGGAGAGCAGTTCGCTTTTCAAGGCATCAATTGAAAAGCCTACTCCGAAGCCTATTTGCTTGTTCAACTCGGTTTGAGCCAGGCATGATGACAGGCTTGATGCGAATACGAGCGCAATAACAAAAATAAGCTGCTTACCTCTCATTCT
>JAIENH010000029.1 GCA_019751475.1 Cyclobacteriaceae bacterium | reverse complement strand
CAGGGCAGTGTGGCTCAGCGCAAGCTGGGGCGATTGCATCCAGAGGATTTGGCGGTCTGGGCTCAGTTAAAATAGGCTGGTTGAACGCCTCTTGTTCACTTCTCATGCACCTCTGCATTGCTCGTCAAACAAGTAACTAAGCTTGATTTGGCAGCAAATAAATAAAATTGCCGAAAATTACGGTGATTTTGCGGTAAATTACACCCCCTGTTACTGAACGCTGTTGGAGACCCCATGGACTTACGCAAACTCAAAACCCTGATCGACCTCGTGTCGGATTCCAATGTTTCGGAATTGGAAATCACGGAGGCTGAAGGCAAGGTACGCATCGTTAAGGGAGGCGGGGCAATGGTTCAAGGCTACAGCCAGCCGGTGTACCAACAGGTTCAAGCCGCACCTGCACCCGTAGCAGCACCAGTGGCTTCTGCCCCTGCGCCTGTTGTGGAGGCTGCTGCTGCCGGCCATGCCGTCAAATCCCCTATGGTGGGAACCTTCTACCGCGCATCCTCACCCGGCGCCAAGGCATTTGTGGAAATCGGCGACAGCATCAAGGAAGGCGAAACCATTTGCATCATTGAGGCCATGAAGATCCTCAACGAAATTGAAGCGGACAAATCGGGAACTGTGACCAAGATTCTGTGTGAAAACGGGCAAGCGGTTGAGTACGGCCAGCCACTGTTCATCATCGAATAAGCGCCAAGCCCATGTTCAAAAAAATACTGATCGCCAACCGTGGCGAGATCGCCTTGCGGATTCAGCGCGCCTGTCGTGAGTTGGGTATCAAGGCTGTGATGGTCTACTCCGAAGCCGATCGTGAAGCCAAATACGTCAAGCTGGCAGAAGAGGCAGTATGCATTGGGCCCGCCGCGTCCGCACAGAGCTACCTGAATATGCCCGCCATCATTTCTGCGGCTGAAGTGACCGATGCAGAGGCGATTCACCCCGGCTACGGTTTTCTGAGTGAAAACGCCGATTTTGCTGAACGCGTGGAGAAAAGCGGCTTCCAGTTTATTGGTCCGACTCCGGAGTCCATCCGCATCATGGGTGACAAGGTTTCTGCCAAGCAGGCGATGATCCGTGCCGGTGTGCCATGCGTGCCTGGGTCGGAAGGTGAACTCCCTGAGGACCCTGCAGCTATTCGTCGTGTGGCAAAGACCATTGGATATCCGGTCATCATCAAGGCGGCAGGTGGCGGCGGTGGACGCGGCATGCGTGTGGTGCATACCGAGGCAGCTTTGATCAATGCGGTGCAGATGACCAAGGCTGAAGCCGGCGCTGCATTTGGCAATCCCGCGGTGTACATGGAGAAGTTTCTCCAGAATCCGCGCCACGTAGAAATCCAGATCATTGCCGACAAATACAAGAACGCCGTGTACTTGGGTGAACGCGACTGCTCCATGCAGCGTCGCCACCAAAAAGTGTTGGAGGAGTCTCCAGCGCCTGGCATCAACCGCAAACTGATAGAGCGCATCGGTGAGCGTTGTGTAGCCGCGTGCAAGAAAATCGGTTACCGCGGAGCGGGCACTTTCGAGTTCCTCTATGAGGACGGGGAGTTCTACTTCATCGAGATGAACACGCGCGTGCAGGTGGAGCACCCTGTGACCGAGATGGTGACCGGCGTGGACATCGTCAAGACGCAGATCATGGTGGCGGCGGGCGAGAAGTTGCCCTTTACCCAAAAAGACATCGTGATGCGCGGCCATGCCATCGAGTGCCGGGTCAACGCCGAAGATCCCTACAAGTTCACTCCCTCACCTGGTCGGGTGACCATGTGGCATGCACCGGGTGGTCCAGGCGTGCGTGTGGACTCACATGTGTACACCAACTACTTTGTGCCGCCCAATTACGACTCCATGGTTGGAAAAATCATTGCCCATGGTGACACGCGCGAGCAGGCCATGGCGCGTATGCGCACAGCGTTGGCCGAGACGGTGGTGGAGGGTATCAACACCAATATTCCGTTGCACCGCGAGCTACTGGTTGACGCCAA
>JAIENH010000532.1 GCA_019751475.1 Cyclobacteriaceae bacterium | reverse complement strand
CATATCCACCGAGCCACGCCCGTGCAGCCAGCCGTTGGCAATTTCTCCGCCAAAGGGAGGCACCTGCCACGCAGGCTCATCATTCACCTCAACGGTGTCCACGTGTGAGTCAAACAGAATTGACTTGGGGCCCTGGCCAATCCGGCCAAGGACGTTTCCCATCGCATCGAGGCGTACCTCATCGTAGCCGAGGGCTTTCATCTTTTGCTCCACCAGTCGTATCGCCTCTTCTTCCTGCCCCGAATAGCTTTTGATCCGCACCAACTGCCGGGCGAATTCTACGATTTCATTCTCCAGGTCAGAATTAAAAAGACGTTGACTGCTCATAGTTGGAATAAATTACCATCAAAGCAACAAAACACCCAGGCAGGTCAAAAAGCCTTGAAAATCAAACGGCACCCATTTTCTTTTCGGCAAAGCTCTTAACCAAGTAGCCAACCAACATACCAAATGCCGCAAAGCCAAGTACAATGTAGCCAAGGTTCTCCTCCAGTGTGCGGGGTGTCAGGTCAAAGAACATTCCTGCCCCAAAACCGACCGTACTCACAGTAGTGGCCCAAAGCAGCCCAGCCGCGAGGCTGTAGCCGAGGTAGTGAAGCGGCTTGATGTCGCTCATGCCGATCATGAGAGGCAGTAAAATTCGGAAGCCATACAAAAACCGGTAGCTGAACAATACTTGCAGCCGGTGCGTCTTAAAAAAGTCCTGAGCCGGCTGAAGTTTTGCTTTAAGAGCAGGCCGCCTGTCGATGAAAAATTTTCCGTTCAACCGACCGATGATGAAGTAGAGCCAATCACTCAGGAATGAACCAAAAAAGCCGAAAATGACCGTGTAAGGGCCTTCGAAGAGGCCACTATGCACTAGCGATGAGGCCACGAGAATGGCTGTCTCGCCTTCAAAGAATGTGCCCACCGACAGCGCGAGGTAGCCATATTGCTGTAGAAATTCTTCCATGATGTTTGCGACTGCAAGGTAGGTGTTTGGCCAGCCAAATGCCGCGCACATCTTTTTCTTAAAAAATTCGTAAAGAAGAACGTGTTAATATGAATGAATTATCATTTAATTTTGTAACAAATTCAACCTGTAACGATTAACTCGTAACAACGAAATTGAAAAACAACTTCTCACTTACCGCGCTCACAGACTTTCACGAAAGTCTTTTCCGCAGCCGGTCGCTTTCACTTCCCACAGTGATCAGAAGTTTCCGAAGGCAGATTCGGATTTGATACCCTCGGCCCGATTAGTTGAGTGGCGCCCCTGCCAGGCAGGCGCGCTGTATGTCATTTAATCAATCTTTCATTTACGACTTATACCAGTGGATACGAACATCATCATCCGTGAGGCCACTCCGGACGACCAACATTATGCCGAGACCATCACCAACGAGATGGCCGAGTCGGCCAAGGCACGCGGAACGGGCATTGCCAAGCGCTCGCCCGAGTACATCATACAAAAAATGAACGAGGGCAAAGCCGTCATTGCCGTGACGCCCGAAGGCACGTGGGTAGGCTTTTGTTATATCGAAGCATGGGAACATGAAAAGTATGTGGCCAACTCCGGTCTTATTGTCTCTCCGGCCTTTCGGAAATCAGGAGTAGCCAAGCAGATCAAGCATAAGGTGTTTGCGCTTTCGCGAAAAAAATATCCGGATGCAAAGATCTTTGGCTTGACCACAGGTCTGGCCGTGATGAAAATCAATTCAGAACTCGGCTACGAGCCGGTAACGTACTCGGAGCTTACCAATGACGAAGAGTTCTGGAAAGGCTGCCGCAGTTGCGTGAACTACGAGATTCTTATGAGCAAGGGACGCAAGAATTGCATGTGCACCGCCATGCTATACGATCCTGTAGAAAAAGCAAAGGAGGCAAAAGCCAAGCTTGCATCCGCAGCAGCCCTTCAGCCAGTAGAGAGTGAGCGAAGGCATTTTGCCGATAACTTCGGCCTCTTCGAGCGATGGGTGCGCTTTAAGCAATTTGTATTGTTGAAAGGCTG
>JAIENH010000236.1 GCA_019751475.1 Cyclobacteriaceae bacterium | reverse complement strand
GCCGGGATGAGATTGTGCGTGGCAACGCTGAAAAAATAGTACCCTCACGCTCCAAGAGTATACCTCTCTCCCAAGAATTCGATTTGGTAAGAACATTCCAGCGCCTTTGCTCTTTGTATCCGCATGCAATGGTTTCAATATTCTCGAGCCCTGCTACCGGCACCTGGATTGGGGCAACACCTGAAGTGCTCGTGACGGTTACAAAAGATCAACGATTCCGCACGGTAGCCCTGGCCGGCACACAACCATTTACATCAGGCACTGATCTGCGCTCCGTATCATGGACACAAAAAGACATCGAGGAACAGGCCCTGGTGGAGCGCTACATCATCAGCTGTTTTAAGAAAATCCGCTTACGCGAATATGAAGAGCATGGACCTAAAACAACCGTGGCAGGAAATGTACTTCACCTGAAAACAGATTTTGGAGTGGACATGGTGGCAACCAATTTCCCACAACTTGGCTCTGTAATGTTAAAACTGCTTCACCCTACTTCGGCCGTGTGTGGAATGCCATTGGCAAGCAGTCTTCGATTCCTTCTTGAACATGAAGGACACGATCGGCAGTTTTATAGTGGTTATCTCGGGCCGGTTAACGTTGACCAGGAGAGTCATCTGTTCGTCAACTTGCGCTGTGCGCAACTCACCTCCGACAACGCTATTTTATATGCTGGTGCCGGTGTGCTGGCTGACTCCGACCCGGAACGCGAGTGGCAAGAAACTGAGCTAAAGATGAACACGTTGGGCAAGGTAATTAGGGAGTAATTTTTCAGCATCTTACCTTGCAGCGGTGAATTTATCCATCCTTCATTCGTTGGTTGACTTATGTGTCCGGAAAGGCTTACAGCAGGCTGTAATCTGTCCGGGTTCCAGAAGTGCCCCCCTTACACTTGCCTTCGTAAGAAACAAAAAAATCAACTGCCGTACGTTTAGTGACGAACGAAGTGCAGCCTTCATCGCTTTGGGTATGGCTCAGCAAACAGGTTATCCGGTAGCATTGGTCTGCACATCAGGCTCAGCCGCCTACAACTTTGCCCCAGCCATAGCAGAAGCCTTTTTTCAACAGATACCACTTGTTGTGTTCACAGCCGATAGGCCTAAAGAATGGATTGACCAGTTGGACGGACAAACCATCCGGCAGGCGGAGCTTTATGGCAAACATGTAAAAAAATATTTTGAGTTGCCGCAAGACTACGAGCACCCGGATGCTGCATGGCATGCTACACGAATAATAAATGAGGCCATCAATCTTGCTCAGTCAGGTCAACATGGGCCGGTACATATTAATGCGCCTTTTCGGGAACCGTTGTATCCGAAAAACGAATGGATCGTAGAGCCTCCTTTGTCATTTGGGCCTAAGCTTATAGAAAATGTGTCATCGCGGCTCGACTTAGAGGAAAGCACTTGGCAAAATTTGATTGAATCATTTTCTACCTACAAGCGAATTTTAGTAGTTGCTGGACAAGGTAATCCCTCGCAAGAACTAATTGAGATGTTAACGCAATTTAGCTCACAGCAAAGCGCCCCAGTTGTCGGTGATATTCTTAGCAACCTTCACCGACTGCCCTCTTTCAACTCGCATACTGATACATATCTGGGGCAAATAAATGACGATGATAGGCACTACTTATTACCCGATCTGCTGATTACATTCGGTAAATCCCTTGTATCGAAAAATTTAAAACTGTTTCTTCGGAGACCAGGCTCACATGCCCATTGGCATTTGCAAGAGGTCGACACTGCTGCCGATACATTTAAGTCACTCACCAAAGTTATTCGCCTTACACCGGAGGTTTTCTTCACTCGCCTTTCTGTTGCTGAGAAAGTACCAAATGAACGAGCCGCATATAAATCGAAATGGGCAACTCAAGAATTGAAATGCAAAGAGGCTTTGACGAAATTCTTTGCCACTACTCAAAATGGAGAATTCAGTTTAACTCATCATCTAATTAATAACTAATCATTTTCTAAAACTATTTGTTGT
>JAIENH010000018.1 GCA_019751475.1 Cyclobacteriaceae bacterium | reverse complement strand
ATTTAAAATAGTAGTGAGGCTTTGCGGCAGGGATTGTAGTGAAAAGCCCGAAGTGGGTTGGTATAGCGTGGACGGACTTGTAACGAAAAGCCCGGTGGCGCGCCTCGCGCCAGCCGCCCAAGAATACTGCCAACCTCCAACTTCTAACTTCCAATTCACCGATCACTAAGGCAACGTGCGCATGACGTTTACTACCAAAGATGAAGTGGAGACAACAAGGGCCACACTGGAGGATGCAACTGCAGAGGCACTAACAAGACCTTTTTATACAATCCCGTTCCAATCTTGGAACAGGCAATGAAGATAGCAAAATCTCTTTACCTGATAGCCCGAACCAGCATGTGTTGTAGATCACTTGCCACAATTGTCTCATCAATTTGAACACATTGAGCATCGGTTGGCTTGATTAGATTCTTTCCTTCTCACCCTGGCAATTTTCTTTTGTAATTGGAGGAATTCTACGTCAAGATTAATATTTGCGTAGCACTCGTTGGGAGTGAGGCCCTTAAGTGAAATGTGAGGCCTGTTGTTAAAGTCATTGGCAATCCATGTTATCAGGTTTTTCAACTGCACTCCATCGGCTACCTGCATCCTGTACAGGTAATTGTATTTGATCACTTTGTTATGTGCTTCTATGAGCGAGTTGGAATACATGACATCGACCAGGGCTACCGTGTGATGTAATTGGGGTTTGATACCAGCAAGTTGTATATAAGAATTTTCTGGGCCTCCATCTGTCACTAACATCACGGCTTGGCTGTTATTACCCGATAATCCCTTCAGCGCTTGAGCCACCGATTGTTTTCTTATGGAGGCATTTACTTTATCGGCCACTTGCCAGGATAGAATTTTTCTTGAAAAATTGTCAACTACGAGATAAATATAGTGGGCAACATGGTCAGCCGTGACAAACCGGGTAATATCAGCATGCCATATCTCGTTGGCAGCCACCGCCCGGATGCCCACAACTTTTTTCTTTCTTCGATCAGACGGTCGTGGTCTTACTAAGCCCAGCCGATTGGCATACTTGTACCACGTGTTCAGACTCAGCGGCAAGGTGCCGTCTTTCAACCCCTGGAAAGCGATGGATGAGATAGGCCAGTATTGGTGCCGTGAATCCAGAAGCTTCTCTTTGAGTTTGCCGAGTTCCTGCTTTGACAACTGTGCGGGGTAGATGCGATTGCATGCGCCTATGGCTGACTGAAAGCACTGTGTATATGACTCCATACTCCACTGACGAAATGTATAAACGGAGATATTGAAAAAGCGTAATACTCGCGCCAGCCCAATTGATTCTTTTACGCGATCAATAATTCGGACCACCTGCATCTTCCATTTACGCACGTGACGTTGAAATTCCGGGATGCTGTGTGTCAGCTCACGGTAGAACCTGGCCAACCGAACGTAAGCAGAGTATATTCGTCTTGCTTTTTTATTCTGCGCAAAGGATCGAACTAGGTCAAAGTCTTGTGTTCCGGTTAAGTTCAGGTCGAAGCACACGTATTTATCAGAAGCCTCTTTCTTCCATCTCCACATGTTCGTCCGGGGTATCCTATCACAAATCTCTTTTGCTAATAAATTCTCGCGAACCAAATATTTAATAGAAGTATGATAAGAGATTTTAGTAACAGCCATAAATAGGTGGCTTTAAAATACTTAGTTGGTAATTAGAATACACGGCAACCTACATCAGCGCAATCATAACTTCAATCGGTTTAGTTTTTCCCTTAGAACTATATCCCTATCCGATTCTCCTAATACTATACAACACGAGGCTCCAGGGCAAACCTATTTAAATTGTCAAAAGTGCTATTGTATGATAATATTCGACCACATAGGCATAGTTCACATAGACGTATTGCAAAAAGCTATGTTTCCTATGTTTCTATGTAATTCAAAATAAGTGTGTTTGCCCTGAACGCGCCTCCATCCAGCTTGCGGCACAAGCCCCTCCTGCGTATCTTTAAACTTAGGCTTCA